>JAILFF010000074.1 GCA_024697705.1 Ruminococcus sp. | reverse complement strand
CAATCTTCACCCGCTGCATCTGCACGAGCTGCCCTGTGCGTCCTGTACCTGCGCGGGGCTGAACCCCACCTGCGGCGATCAGCTGACGCTGCACCTCAACATCGAGAACGGCGTTATAACCGACGGCGCGTTCACGGGCGTGGGCTGCGCGGTGTCGCAGGCATCGACGGATATAATGCTTGAGCTTATCATCGGGAAGACGATCGAAGAAGCGCTTCATCTGAAAGAGCTTTTCGGGCGAATGATCGGCAGTGCCGTCACCGACGAGGAGCTTGAAGAGCTTGAAGAAGCGGGCGCTTTGCAGAACATCTCGAAAATGCCCGCGAGGGTGAAATGTGCTCAGCTCGGGTGGAACACTTTAGGCAGGCTGCTTGACGAAGCCGTTTCGGGAGGTGCGTGATGAAGATATCAACAAGAGTGGAATACGGGCTTGTGGCGCTCGCGGATATCGCGCTGAACTCGGAAAGCGGCAGCACGGTATCTTCGGCGGAGATAGCCGAGCGGCAGAACATCTCGCAGAAGTATCTGGAGCAGATAATAATCGGGCTGCGTCAGGGCGGCTTTGTCAAGGGAATGAAAGGTTCACGCGGGGGATATGTACTTTCCCGCCCCGCCGACAAGATATACCTCTCGGAGGTGCTGAACGCCCTTGACAATAATATTTTAGCCGACGCCTACGAAGCGGAGGAATATGCCGACAACAATATACTTTCTTCGGTCAACAACTGCCTTTGGAATAAGCTGAACGGCTATATGCGGCAGTTTACCGAGAATATGACCCTTGCCGATGTGCTCGGAGAATACCGAAAAAGCACGGGCGGCGGGGATATGTATTACATCTGAAATATCAATGTCTCTTCGGTTATTTGCCGAAGAGACATTTTTATGATATATATGGTATTCTCATGATTTCCGAATATAAAAATACAGACCGCAGGACAGCCCTGCGGTCAGCTTGATATTTATTGCTCCCCCAATTAATTCTTGAATTTTCTGCTTGTCCTGCTGCCGAGATACTGCGTCAGAAATCCTTGCCTTGCGACAGCAAAGCTGCGGCTTTCTTCCTTGTCTCTCGGCAGCAGTCATGCGCATTAATTTTCAAGAATTAATTGGGGAATCAATAATATACTTATATAAGCTTATCCGCAATAAACTTATTCAGCACCGCGTCAATACTTCCGCTTACTTCAAACACCCTTACGCCCTTGCTTATCAGATACGCCGCCGCGCCCTCTCCGATCTTCTGCACCAGCACCGCTCCGCAGTCCGAAAGCAGCTCGATGATCTTGTCAAATCGTGTGGTGTCATGCCCGAGTTGGTGCTGACAAGCCGCTACCGCGTCCCGCACTTCAAGAAATATAAAGCTCGTCTCACCCACTTCATACACGCGGAAAAACTTCGCGTGACCGAAATGCTCGTTTACAGTGAATCCGTCGGAAGTTGCTATCGCTATCTTAGCCATAATAATTTTTCCTCACTTTCAAAAATATCTCCCGCCGCCCGACGGGAGATGTTTGATTTATTTATATGTCGCCAATGCCGTGTTGTAAATGTCCTCGATGACCCGTAAGCCGCCCGTGTAGCCGACGTAATTGGTCGTCAGTACGATGCGGTACGGCGTGGGACAGGCAATAGAAAGGAAGTCCGCGTTTATCTCCGCCGCCAGCTCCTTGTCCCAGCCGCTGCCTAAAATAAGTCCCCTGCCCTTGTGCTTCAAGCCGCGGATAACGTCCTGCATAGCTCCGGCGTCGGGGTCGAAATATATGGGTATCTCGCGCTTGTCGGAGGTCGCCTTGATGTCCGCTGCGATCTGCTCTTGATACTTCGCGGGTACGTTATCGACAATAAACTGCTCCTTCGGAACAAGCCCCGTTTCGTGAAGCAGGAACTTCGTCAAGCCCACAACATAGCCCGCATCGTGCAGGATATGCACATAGCTCGGCAGACCGTAGCGGAATTCGAGCAGGAACGTCGCCAGATTGTCAAGCTCTTCGTAGTAAGCCTTTTCCTCCTCTTCAATGAATTTCCGCGCCTTCTTCTCGTCGATCTCCGCGCCCTGTTCAAGCGCAAATTCAAGCACGCCGTTTATGAATTTCGTGGTCTCGTTCGCACCTATCGGCAGATAGCCGAACTTGTAAAAGGGCTGACCGTATCTGCGCTGTAAATTTTTAACGATAGGCTCGCCGTACCAGGGCGAGATGAACACGTTGAAATTCGCCTTCGGAATCGTCTGCCATTCCTTAACGCCGCCCGAATGGGGTCCGAAAAGGATATTCGCTTTCAGCCCGAGACCTTCAAGCAGACGTTTGTACTCCTTGAGATTGCCCTTCCAGAACTGGTCTTGGTAGGGTATCGAAGCTATCACATTGACGAGGTTCTTTTCCGAGCGCGAGGGATTCTCTTCCTCAAAGCGGCTGACGTACTGGTCGATTATGGCGTTCACCACCGCCGAATGTGAAACGTAGTTGTTCGACTTGAAGCCCGAAGTCTCAACGTGAACGATGGGTCTGTCTTCCTCGTAAAGAAATTCGTCGGTAACGCTTGCCACATCGTCGCCCACGATACCCGCCGTGCAGCCCGTAACGACCACCTGCAAGTCGGTGTCGAGCACCTTATATGTATTCTTAATGATATTGCGCAGTCTGTCGGTGCCGCCGAACACGACCTCTTTCTCGCTGAAATTGGTGCAGGGCGCAGTCTCGCCGCCCGCGTAGCCCGCCGAGCGCTCGAAGAAGCCCTTTATCATAACGCCGCAGCCGGGTCCCGAATGAAGTATCGGCACGGCGCGGGGGATAGCTACCACCGTCTGCAAAGCGCCTATCGCGCAGGTGTAGCGCTCCTGTTCAATCAATCCTGCCATAAAAACAATTCTCCTTTATAATGACAACTTTGTAAAAAGTGTATAGTGTATAGTGATTGCACCAACTTCGTTGGTGCCGTGAAAAGTTATGGTGTCCGCTTCGCGGACGTTATTGCGGACGCTTCGCTCCGCAGTTGTCCGCTAATGTGAGAAATATTAGTGCGGGGCGCAGCCTCCGCATAATATGCGCCGCCTGCATGAACGAGTTCATGCCTGCACCTTAACTATTAACTATTCACTTTTATCTTATTTTCCAAGAAATGTGTAGGGTTCCTGTTCGAGCCACCACTTTGTGTAGGGGTTGGACGAGTGCTTCGCAAGGTTCTTGACGAACTCGTCGTTTTCTATCGTTTCAAGGATTCTCTCGCCGTAGTTTACAAGCCCCTCGTAGCCCATACCGAAATGCTCGTCGCCGATAAGCAGCGAGGGTATGCCGAGCTTTGCGCCCCACAGGGTCATGCCGCCGTGCCGCGCAAGAAGTATATCGGGCTTGATGCGGTTCAAGACGTTCACCAGCTCGAACTCCTGCTTGTTGCAGACGTTGTAGTTCGGTACATCGCCGTAGTCCTCAACGGTGTGGCGGAGCGTGTCGGCGCGTTCGTCCTCGTTGTCGTACTGCGGATCGTGGTGGAATATCGCCGCGCCCTGCGGCTCCATTCCGAGCTCTTTAAGCAGCGCAAGAAGCGAATGTCCGTGCGAAGCACCCGCCGTAACGTAGGCGGTCTTGCCTTTGAGCTTCTCGCGCAGGGCTTCTATCTTCGGAAGATACTCTGCCTTTTTGCGGGCAAGTAAATCCTCTACCTCTTTTTCTTTACCAAGAATCTGCCCAAGTTCGCGGAACCAGCGGTCGGTCTGCGCTATGCCGTAAGGGGGCGAATTGCGTATCTCGGGCACGCCGAAGTTCTGTTCAAGCGCCGCGCCGAGATAACTGCCGAGCGTGGAGCAAGCCTGAACGGTCAGCGCAGCTTCGCTCGAATAGCTAAGACTATCCACCGTCGAGAAAGGCGTGATGTAATTCGGCTCGTAGCCAAGCTCGCCGAACCACTCGCGGAAAATATCGCTGCCCCAGAAATTAATTACGTTGATGATATTGCGCTTCTGACGGGCGGGCTTGATAATCTTTCTTGCAATGCCGTGATAGCCCGCGTCAAAGCCCGAAGTCCACATCTTCGAGCGGAAGCCTTCGCAGAACACCGCCACAACGGGGATCCCGAGTTCTTTCTGAGCCGCGTTTGTAACGCTCTCCACGTCGTCGCCGATAATGCCCGCCGCGCAGGTCGTGATAACGAATATCGCCTTCGGCTTTGCGCGTTTAAACACCTCGCGGATAGCGGCTTCGAGCTTTTTGCCGCCGCCGTAAATGGTGTCTTTTTCCTCTAAGTTGGTCGAAAAAATCTTTCGCTGTGTGGGGTGGTCAAGCTGCCGCAGATAGGCGTTTACCCTGTATGTAAAAGCGAACTCATGCAGGCAGGTAGAGCAGCCGACGGGGCCGTGCGAGATTATCGCCGCGTCCTGAATAAGCGTAAGCGTACAGGCGGCGTTGGACGTTCCGCAGCCTAAGCACTGGCTGAACGAGCGGTTTTTATCCTTTAGCTTGCCGCACCCGGAGCAGGCGGAAACAAGCTCCTTGGCAGTCCCCTGAAAGCCCGTTATCGAGCCTAAGCGTATCTCGCGTATCTCGACCTCGGGTATATCCAAATTAACTTTACTCATCGTAACTCTCCCTTATATTCTGTAATCGTTCTCGATATTCTCCATTAAGCCGTACTCGAAAAGTATCTCTTCAAGGCGCTCCTGCGTCATGGGCTTGGGGATAACGAACATATCATTATTCTCGATCTTCTCGGCAAGTGTGCGGTATTCGTCAGCCTGCTTCGACTTGGGGAAGTGATCTATTACCGTCTTCTTGCGGATCTCGGCTCGCTGTACGTCGTTATCACGCGGAACGAAATGTATCATCTGAGTGCCGAGCTCCTTTGCAAATGCTCTTACAAGCTCTGCCTCGCGGTCAACGTTTCGGCTGTTGCAGATGATACCGCCGAGACGAACGCCGCCCTGACGGGCATATCTCGCTATTCCCTTCGAGATATTGTTGGCAGCGTAGAGAGCCATCATCTCGCCCGAAGCAACGATATATATTTCCTTAGCCTTGCCCTCGCGGATAGGCATTGCGAAACCGCCGCAGACAACGTCGCCGAGAACGTCGTAGAAAACGTAATCGAGGTCTTCGGTGTAAGCGCCCAGTCTTTCGAGCAGACCGATAGATGTGATTATACCGCGACCCGCGCAGCCGACGCCCGGCTCGGGGCCGCCCGATTCAACGCACTTGGTGCCGAGAAAGCCCTCTTTGAGGATAGCGTCAAGCTCGATATCGTCCTCGCCCTGATCGCGCAGGGTATCAAGAACGGTTTTCTGATGCAGACCGCCGAGCAGCAGTCGTGTCGAATCCGCCTTCGGGTCGCAGCCGACGACCATTACATGATTGCCGCGCTCCACAAGTCCCGCGGTAAGATTCTGTGTGGTGGTGGATTTACCGATACCGCCCTTTCCGTATATTGCGATCTGCCTTAATTCCTTAGCCATTTTACTTTACCTCTTTCATATTTATTGTATATATTGAAAATACCTCATATCGTATGAATTAAAATATTACCCGTGAGAAAACGTATCCTTGCGTGACATCCTTTGCAGGTCGATATATATCTGCTCGCCGTAATCCTTACCGCCGGGTATACCGACCGCGTCGGCACGGCAGCGCTGACAATGCCTGAATACGTCTATATATTTTGAAGCCTTTAATATCGCACGTTCAAGCTCCATACAATCGGGCACGCGGCTGTCCTTAAGTTTGTGGTTCGGTATCAGCGGGATAATGTTGTAAATGTCAGCACCCGCCTCCGCGACAGTCCGTGCCACTTCCTCGATATGCTCGCCGTTTACGTCGGGAACGAACACAGTATTTACCTTCAGCGTTATCCCCGACCCGCTTATCAGCCTTAAACCCTTTAGCTGCTGCTCGATAAGTATTTCCGCCGCCTCAACGCCCGTGTAATGCCTGCCGTGCCAAACGATGCCGTCATTCAGCTGTGCTTCTATCACGGGATCGACCGCGTTCACCGTAACGGTCAGCGAATCAATGCCTACGTCGATTATCTCCTGCGCCTTCTCCGCCAGCAGAAGACCGTTCGTGCTCATGCACTTTATCAGCTGCGGGAATTCCTTCTTTATCAGTCTGAATGTTTCAAGCGCGTAGGGGCTTGCAAGCGTGTCCCCGGGACCCGCAATGCCCGCAACGTGTATCTCGGGACAGACCTCCAAAGCCCTGCGAATCGCGTCAAGCGCTTCTTCGGGAGTGATGACCGTCCTGCTCACGCCGGGACGCACCTCGTAGCTGTTGAAGCTTCTCTCGCAGAAGCGGCACTCGATGTTGCAGCTCGGGCTTATCGGAAGATGGATACGCCCCGCGCCGTTTTTCTCGCCCCTTGCAAAGCAGGGGTGCTTAGTCGTTAATTCTTCGTATGAGATCGCCATTTGTCTGCCTCCCATTGTTTTTCTTCAAGCAGCAGACAAAGTGCCTGCTCTATGTCAAGCGGTATCTGATACGCTGCCTTGCCGTGCTCCCTTACGAACTGCAATGCGCCCGGTCCTATCCTCTGCGCGACTATCGCGGAAACGTCGGAGAGCGTATCTATCACCGTTTCAAATTTTGATATGCTGTGCGTTCCTCCGTTACATGGCGGAACCGCGTCGCGGCTCTCTTTAAGCTCGTAATCCTCTTTTTCGGTATCTATCTCCGCGATAAAGAACTTATCCGCCGCGCCGAAATGCCTGTCGATCCGCACTCCGTCGGAGCTTGCAAAGGCTATTTTGTAAATCATTTTTTCACCGCTATTCAAATAATCCCGTGCTGAAATATCGGTCGCCCCTGTCGGGGAAAACGACCACGATATTTCCCTTATCTGTCGTTTTGGCGAGCTTCAATGCCGCCGCCATAGCCGCTCCCGACGACGAACCCGCGATGATGCCTTCGTTTTTCGCAAGAAGCTTTACCGTCGCAAAGGCTTCCTCGTCGTTCACTTTTATCACTTTATCAACAAGCGTTATGTCCATCGTGTCGGGGATAAAGTCGTTGCCGATGCCCTCTATATTGTAGTCGAAGTGCTCGCCGCCGCCGATGGTCGAGCCTTCGGGGTCGGCAAGAACGCCCTGTGTTTTGCCGTGCTCTTTGAGGTATCTGACTATTCCCGTGTATGTTCCGCCGCTTCCCGCCCCCGCTACAAGATAGTCGATATCGCCTTTCAGATCTTCATATATTTCCCTGCCCGTGCCCTCGTAGTGCGCAAGAGGATTGTTCGGGTTCTTGAACTGTTCGAGCGATATCGAATCGGGTATCTCTGCTTTAAGCTCTTCGGCTTTTCTTACGGCTCCGAGCATACCATCGGAGCGCGGCGTGTTTATGACCTCCGCGCCCAGCGCCCGCATGAGCGCCTGCTTTTCTGCGGAGAATTTCGTCGGAACGGTGAATATCACTCTGTAACCTCTGCCGAGTGCTGCGAACGCTATCCCCAGTCCCGTGTTTCCTGCGGTGGCTTCGATTATCGTGCCGCCTTTTTTGAGTCTGCCCTCTTTTTCGGCTGCCCTGACCATATACTCGCCGATACGGTCTTTGACGCTCCCCGAGGGGTTGTACATTTCAAGCTTTGCATATATTTTCACATCGGGGGAGACCCCCATATTCGTAAGGCGCACAAGGGGCGTATGCCCTATCAGCGCGTGCATATTTTCGTAAAGCATTTTATTTTACCTCGCTTGCGGCGATAGCCTGCTCTATATCGGCAAGAATGTCGTCAATGTTCTCGATGCCTATCGAAAGCCTTATCAGCCCGTCGGTTATGCCTACCTTTTTGCGTATCTCTTCGGGTATGGAAGCGTGCGTCATGCTCGACGGGTGGCATACGAGCGACTCAACGCCGCCCAAGCTTTCCGCAAGCGTCACAAGCTGCAAGCTCTCGAAGAATACCTTGATATCGTAATTATCCTTAAGCTCAAAGGAGATCATCACGCCGCCGTTTTTCGCCTGTTTTTTATTGACCTCATAGCCCTTGTCGGTCGGAAGTCCCGGATAGTGAACGCTCTTTACCGCCTTGTGATTTACAAGATATTCGGCGGCTTTCTCGGCGTTGAAAACGTGCCTGTCAAGCCGAACGCCCAGCGTTTTGATTCCCCTTATCAGCAAAAAGCTGTCAAACGGAGGAAGCACGCCGCCCGTTGAGTTCTGAATGAACGCGATCCTTTCGGCAAGCTCCTTTGTCTTTACGACCGCAAGCCCCGCTACTACGTCACTGTGACCGCCGAGATACTTTGTCGCACTGTGGACAACGATATCCGCGCCGAGCTCGATAGGTCTTTGCAGATAAGGCGTCATGAAGGTATTGTCAACGATAACGAGCAGCCCGTGCTTGTGTACTATCTCCGCGACGGCGCGTATATCGGTGACGGTCATCAGCGGATTTGCGGGGCTTTCGATAAGCACCGCCTTAACGTCGGGGGTGATGTCCTTTTCAAAAGCCGCAGGATTCTCTGTATCGGATATGGTGTAGTTGATACCAAAATGATTGAACACCTTGTCAAGCAGACGGAACGTTCCGCCGTACACGTTCGAGGAGATAAGCACTCTGTCGCCCGTATTCAGCAGACTCAGCACCGCCGTTTCCGCCGCGAGACCGCTTGCAAAGGCGAACCCCGCATAGCCGCCTTCAAGCTCGGCGATAAGGGCTTCGAGTGCTTCTCTTGTGGGATTGCCCGTGCGGGAATACTCATACCCGCGCATTTTCCCGAGCCCGTCCTGCTTGAAGGTCGAGGTCTGATATATCGGGACGTTTACAGCACCCGTGCGTTCGTCAATTGAAATGCCGCCGTGTATCAGCGCGGTCTCTATATTTGAATAGCTCATTTTCATCTTTCCTTTCATATTTTACATATCAATTTAATATGATTTATACCGTGACTATATTCTACAACTTTTTTCGTGATTTGTCAATATCAAAATGTGATAACGTTGTCACGGAATGGTTCGGATATTTCAGATATAATACTCCGGCTCATCGAGCTCCCTGAACGGTCGGCAGCTCTCGCGGATAACGAGCGTCCCCTCGACTTCGAGCCGCGAGACCGTCTTATGACCGCCGCGTATCCTGTCAAGCAGGAGCATCAGCGCGAACCGCACCATTTCGTTCTTGGGTATTGATACGCTCGTGAGCATGGGCTTTGTGTACTGCGCCGCGTCGATGTCGTCGCTCGAAATTATCGACGGCAGATACCCGCGCCCCCTGCGCCTGTTCATCGCCTTTATCATGCCGACCGCGAGAATATCGTTCGCACAGTAGATACCCGTCGGCGGGTCGGGCAGCGAGGAGAAGTATTCAAACGCCGTGATACCGTTCACCTCATTCGGCAGCGTGTCGCAGATGTAGTCGATATCGGGCGAAAGGCGGTTTTCGGTCAGCGCCTTCTGATAGCCCGTGAACCGCGATTCGCTGTGACAATCGCCGACATATCCTATCCGCGTATGCCCGAGCTTCGCAAGATACCCGACCGCCGTCTGCGCTATCCTGCTGCCGTCGCAAAGCACCTCGTCCACCTCGTAATTTGTGGAGTTGCGGTTTATCGTGACGATGTTTTTCTCCTTTGTTTTCAGCTGTTTCAGCGCCCTGCTCGTCACCTTGCCGACTATCACAAGCCCGTCAGAGCGCTGTCCGCCGTCCTTATAAAGGCTCTCGATAAGCGCATTCAGCTGCACAACTGCGTTTGTGCGGTCCCCGCGAGCCGTCTTTTCGTCCGAGAACTCGGAATAGTGCCACACGTTCCCGACGATACAGCCGCTCGTCCGAAGCTCCTTTTCAAGCAGCATGAGCAGCTCGTCGTAGAAGGGGTCGGCGGCTTCGTGAGCGAACCTTGTCAGCAGTATATTTATGTGATAGATGTGCTCGGCGTTCTTCCCGCCCGCCCTGAGCGAACGTGCGCTGGCATTCGGTATGTAGCCTATCTCACGCGCCGCTTCGAGCACCCGCCGTTTTACCTCCTCGTCGGAGCATTTCCTTGCGGGGTCGTTAAGTATCCTTCCGACCGTCGAGACGGACACGCCCGTCATTTCCGCTATCTTTTTTAACGACATTCCCGCCGCCCCTTTTCTAAATACAACTATTCCTATCTGATAGGTATGATTATATCATTTTATTCCCGAGTTGTCAAGTAGGAAATTTGTAAACTTTCTGTGATTACGTTGTCACCGGTGACTATTATCACCTTGTATGGTTTTCACTTCGTAAAAAAGACATCTCCGCGCATAACGAAGATGTCTTTTATCTATGCAGAAATGACGGTCTGCTTTTGACTCACGTTTTTTTATAATTTTTGTGGCTGCACGAACTTATTCGTGCAATCACTAAATTAACTATTCACTTATTTTAAGCAGTCCTGCCGCCTTGAAAGCCTGTTCGAGGTCGTCGATAAGATCGTCCGCGTCCTCCAGACCTGCCGAAATGCGTATCAAATTGTGAGGAATATCCGCGAGCTTAAATTCTTCCTCGTTAAGCTCCGAGTGAGTGGTATTCGGCGAATCGACAATAAGCGAACGCGCATCGCCCAGATTAACATGATAATGGAACAGCTTGATATTGTTGAGGAACTCCACCTCCTGCTCCGGCGTGCCCTTTATGCCGAACGCAAGCACTCCGCCGCCGCCGTTCGGGAGATTCTTCTCGGCAAGCTCACGGAACTTGTAGCTCTTTAAGGAGGGGTGACGAACCCACTCGACAGCGGGCGAGTTTTCGAGATATTCCGCTATCTTCGCGGCGTTCTTCGACTGCTTCGCCACGCGCTCGGAGAGAGTTTCAAGCCCGATTATGCCGAGATAAGCGTCCTGCGGAGACAGCGCCGCGCCCAAGAGATTCAAGTAAACAAGTATCAGTCGGAAGATAAAGAAATTGTCGGGGAATATCTCGTCGGGAGACTTTCCTTTCAGCATAACGATCTTCTCGTAGAACTGGGGATATTTTTCCTTCGTGTAATAGCTCATGTTGCCGTTGTCGAGGATAATGCCCGCTATTATATTTCCGTGACCCGTCAACGCCTTTGTCGCCGAGTAGACAACGATATCCGCGCCGTGTTCGAGCGGTCTGTAAAGATAGGGAGTGGCAAGCGTATTGTCAACGACCACGGGAACGCCGTGCTTGTGCGCGACCTCCGAAATACCGTCGATATCGAGTAAGTAAGCGTTCGGATTGGAAAGGCTCTCGACATAGACAGCCTTCACATCGTCGGTGATCTCCGCTTCGAGCTTTGCGGGATCGAGCACCGCGTCGGTAAGCTTTATCTTGATTCCGAGCTCGGGGAAAAGCCTGTCGAAAGCGTCGATAGTTCCGCCGTACAGATAGGGCGAAGCAAGGATCGTGCCGCCCTTTGAAGCGAGATTAAGCAGCGTGTAGCTGATAGCCGCCATTCCCGAACCTACCGCAACGGCATTCTTTGCGCCGTCTAAAGCCTTGACGCGCTCGGCAAAGTAGTTCACGGTCGGATTGCCGACGCGGGTGTAAAGGTAGCCCGCCTCCTTGTAGGTGAAAAGGTTCTGCGCGTGCTCGGTGCTTTTGAAATCGTAAGCCGCAGTCTGATATATGGGCGGCGAGATCGCCTGATTGTTGTCAAGGGGGCTGTACCCCGCCTTTATTTTTCTTGTGTCGAATTTTAACTCTGCCATGATTAATCTTTCCTTTCGGTTTTGTTTTGATGTTTCAAGTTTACACGATTTTTGCAAAAAGGTCAACGCCCAAAGCCGATAACGTTATCATACGGCGACCCGCAGATACCGCAAAAACGCCGAAAAAGGCGGTATAATGCGTTCCGAAATATCCTCTCACAGCTTATTTCCGCACCGATCAAGATAACGTTGTCAGCTTGAAATCACGCCGTTTTTCACGGTCTCAATGCAGATAAAACGCATCTCGAAAAAACATATCCGCTTGATAATAAGAATACGTTATCACAAATGGTCTATGATATAGAGCGGCTTTATATCTTCCGATAGCTATTGCTTATATTTTCCGCTTAAACGTCGGTGAGGATTTTTCCTACGCTGTTACAAATCAAGAAATATTGCAGACCGCTCATATACTCTTTACATTAAATAGCCTCAAGCAAAACATCAAGTCGGCACCGTTCTTTTCAATTAAAGTTCACCTTGCTTTCACGTGTCAATCACAATAACGTATTCTATCTAAGCTTCATTTAAGGTTACGATGCTAAAATATGATAAAACAACGCAGTAAAATTTGGGATTGGCAAAAGGAGTGATGGTATGAAAAAAGGATCCGTAAATTCATACCGCGGACGTATAGCGGCGGCTGTATGCGCCGTGATCGTACTCGCGGGTGAAACGGCAGGACTCAAAATACTTCATGCTTATTCCGACAGCAAGGCTTCTGCCGGTGAAAGCACAAAAGACAGCACTGCCGAAAATAAAAGCACATCAAAGGATAACGGCATGATAAGCGCGGGCGGCACGATCTCCGCGTCGGAGATAAGCGATGAGCTTGGGATCAAAAATACCTCCGCACGGCTGACAGTTGAAGAGGTACTTATCGAAGCGGGAGATACCGTTACCGAAGGCACTCCTTTATACAGTATAACCTCCGACAGCCTGGCAAAAGCCGAAAAAACGCTTCGCTCCGAGCTGAACTCCGCTGAGAATTCGCTGCGTGAGCGGAAGTCCTCCTATCAGATCGAAAAGACTAAAGCCGAAGCGCTTTACGAATCTGAGCTGCTCCTCGGGTCTACGGCAGAGCGTGATTACAACAGCTCGGTAAGTTCTCTTGACAGCGAGCTGCAAGAGGCTCTTGACGAGTATGTCGAAGCGCTTGATACCATAAACAATACTCCTTCCGAGATATCGGAAAAGCAGTCAGAGCTTGATGAAGATCAGGCGGAGGCAGACGAGCTGACGGAGGAAAAGGCTTCTATACAGGAGAAAGCAAACGCCGCTAAAAAGGAGTATTCCTCGGCGGCGGAAAGCCTGAACAGCCTTCTTCCCGAATATAACGCGGCAGCGGGCGCGGTTCGGCTGCTCGGGAATATGCTCGGGAAAAACGTTTCGGATATCGTTCTGAAGGAATCGGGAGCCGAAGCTCCGCAGGAAAAGAACGACGTCTCCGAAGCACCTGCGGAACGCGGCAGCTCGGAGTCAGAGAATCCCGACAACATTCAGCAGGGCGACTTCGATCTTTCATCGCTCCCCGAAGGCGACTTCGACAATGCAGGCGGAGATCTCGACAGCTTTGCCGCTCCGAACGATAAAGATATGAAAACCGCAGCCGCAGATACGCAGAAGCTCCCCGACAATTCCGCAGGCTCCGACAAAACACAGAAGCCTTCGGGAACATCGGGCAAGCAGACAAACGCCGACGCTTCAAAGAAGTCAAAAAGTTCGTCTGCCGCGGAAAGCACCTTCGGCACCGCTTCGGATATCTCAAAAAAGCAGGCAGAGCTGAAAACCATGAACGCCGAAGCGGAAACAAAGAAAACCGAAAAGGAATCCGCGCAGAAAGAGCTTGACAGCGCAAAGAGCGATTACACATCGGCTTTGAACAGCTACAATAAGCTCATGACGGAATACAACGCCGCGGCGGGTACGGTACGCTACATCGGCGCCGCCATCGGAAAGGACGTTTCGGAGATATCTCTGAAACAAGCCCGCAGCGAAACGACCGCGCAAAGCGATTCCTCCGACAATAAGCAGAACGGCTCGACCGACAGCAAACCGAACGGCTCTTCGGGCAGCAGACCCGACGGCTTTCCGAGCGGCGGACAGACTCCCGACTTCTCCGCTATCGGCGGCGACGCACCGTCGTTCGCAGGGGAAGTGACCGATATCAAGCTCGGCGCAGAAGCCCCCTCCGAAGAAGAAAAAACAGAAGAAACCGAAGCGGAACAGTCCGAAGAAGATGAGGCATCCGACGCGCTGACCGAGCTTTACAACAAGGCTTACGACGAATACAAGACCCTGAAAGAAAAGCTCTCCAATGCGGAATCAAAGCTCACCTCCGCTGAGAGCGAGTACAAAAGGCGCTCCGAAACGCTCACAAAGAGCACTACCGAGCTTGAAAAGCTGCAAAGCAATATCGCTCTTCTCGAAAAAGAGATAAGCGTTCTGACCTCGTCGCTCTCGGATATCGAAGGCGGCTACGAAACAGCCCTCGCGCAGTACAAGTCGCAGAAGGAAAAGCTTACAAAGGCGGAGGACGCTTACAAGACAGCCAAGAACGAATATGAAACGCTTTCCGATACGCTTTCCGAATACACCACAAGGCTTAAGGAAAAGCAAAACGAAATAACTTCTCTGAGCAGAGATATCAGCTCGCTCGAAAGCACGCTTTCAAAGGCAAAAAGCAATTTAAGCAAGCTGAAATCGCAGTACGACTCATTAAAAAACTCGTATTCAAAGGATAAGCTGGAGCTTCAGCACACGCTCGATTCCGACAGCGCTTCCTACGAAAACGCTAAATACCATTACGACATAACCTGCTCGACCATCGAAGCCGATCTGCAAGAAGCGCAGGACGCTTACGACACGGCAGCCGAAAACATGAGGATATTTGAAGAACGCTTAAGCGGCGGTCAGATATGCGCGGGTCGTGACGGTATCATCAGTTCGCTGAATTTCCGCGAGGGCAGAAACGCCGATCTCGGTTCTCCTTTCGCGTACTACGTTGATGAAAGCGATTATTTCACAACGGTAGAACTCGATCAGTTCGACGTTACGCAGATAACGATAGGCGACACGGTGCTTATCTACTCGTCCGAAACGGGTATGGCAAACGGCAAGGTAAAGGCGATCTCCGCCGGAGAATCCACCAGCCTTGCGGACGTTAATTTCAATATCAGCATAACGGCGGACGAAGGCTCGAACCTGTACAGCGGGGAATCGGTAAACGTATACTTCAATTACGACAACATGAAAAGCGGCGAGCTGACCGATTTCAGCGGCGGCGAGAGCGCTAAAGGCGGCTCTGGCGGCGGACGACCCGATTTCGGCGGCGATCTTCCCGAAGGCTTTGACTTCTCAAAAAGACCTGATTTTGAAAGAAGAAAGGAAGAGTAATATGAAGAGGATCATTGCGGGAGCTGTGGCGCTTTTGATCGCGGGAGGCTCCTATTACGGCTATAAAACGTATACCGGCTCGGAAATAAAAAGCAGTGCTGCTTCAATAGTAAAGGAAGTCAGCGTATCAAAGGGAAACGTTACCGCAGGCGTTACCGAAAGCGCGGCGGTAAGCATAGAATCGCTTGAACAGACCTACGATCTCAGCCTTACCTCCACGGGGATATCGGCTTCCGTCGAAAGCGGCAAAAGCTCTTCGGGAAGCGGCTCGGGCGGCGGAAACGCTGCTGCGGGAATGGGCGGCGGTATGCCCGGAATGGGCGGCATGGGAATGAGCATGGGCGGTATGTCTTCGGGCAAAAGCGGCGGCAGTTCGGGCGGCATGGGTTCGACAAGCGTTTCAACGCAGTCGGAATCCTCCGCGGTTCAGCTTGTCATTGACGAGGTGAAAATAACCGAAGGACAGTCGGTCAAAAAGGGCGACGTTATCATGACGATAACGCAGGAAAGCATCGACGAAGCGCGTTCCGAGCTGACTAAGGCTGTCGAGGACGCAAAGCTCGCACTCACGCAGGCACAGATAGATGAGCAGGAGACCAAGCTCTCCGCACAGTTTGAATACGACACCCGCATCACCGAAGGAAAAAACGCGAAGACGGTCTACGACACCGCAATGAACGAGATAGCTCGGAATATCAATGAGCTTTACACGCAGATCTACGAAGTTCAGACCGAGATCTCCGAATGTGACGAGGAAGACGAAAAGCAGCTGACTCAGTTAAACACTCAGCTTGAAAGCTTGCAGTTGCAGCTGACTTCCGCACTCAATTCGCGGGCGGCTGAGGAGCTTTCCGCCAAGCAGACATACGACGAAGCGGTAATGTACTACGACAACGCGCAGGATCTTTACGACGTATCGGTAAACGACGTCGGCACCGCTTCGGAGGAAGCACAGGACGCTGTCGATTCGGCGCAGGCAGACCTCGAAGCATTTGAAGAGTATATCGCCGACGGCACGATCCGCGCCGAATACACGGGCGTTATCACAAGCGTTGGTTACTCGTCGGGCGACACGCTCTCGGCAGACACCGCTATCGCAAGCTACGCCGACGCGGAAAGCATCACCGTTACCGTAAACGTTACGGAGGACGATATTTCGGCGGTGCATATCGACGATACGGTCGAGGTGGATTTCCTTTCGTATCCCGATGATATTTTTGAAGGATATGTTTCCTCGATAGGCTCGTCTTCAACGAGCGGCAGCTCAAATACCGTGAGCTACCCCGTCACCGTTGTTATAACGACCACTCCCGAAACGCTTCTCTCGGGCATGACCGCGAACGTGACCTTCATAACCAAGCAGGTAAAGGACGTTCTTTACGTTTCAAACAAGGCAGTCAAAACCGAAGGAAAGGAAAGCTATGTGCTGAGGAAAGCAGACGACGGCAGCGAAGAAAAGATCAGCGTCGAGGTAGGCTTCTCGAACGGCATCATAGCCGAGATCAAGGGCGTTTCCGAAGGCGATACGCTGCTCATAAAGGGAAAGGAGTCATGATAATATGCTTTTTTCCGAGATACTTCATCTTGTCAGGCTCAACCTGATACAAAACAAATTCAAGGTATTCCTGACCTCGATAGGAATTATCGTCGGAGCGGCTACCATAGTCTGCGTTATCGCGATAGGGCGCGGCGGCAAGGCTGACGTAGCCGAGCAGTTCCGCAATCTGAACGCGGGCGCTCTCGACATCAGCTACGAGCAGTCGGAAAGCAGCGGCAGCGCGGGATTTTCGTTCGGCGGCGGCTCGGGCGGATTTCCCGGAGCTTCAAATAACGGCGAAAGACCGAGCTTCCCCGGCGGAGAAAACTTCACCCCTGCGGGCGGCGGCAGCAGACCCGATTTCGCGGCGAATATGTCTTCGGGCTCGGCAGGAGCATCGGGCAGAAGCAGCAGATCGTCGGGCGGTTCGTCAAGAAGCGGCGGCAGCGGGTTCCCCGATTTCGGCAGTATGTTCGGAGGATTTTTCGGCGGAAACAGCGGCGCCAAGAATACCGAAAATATAACGCTTTCGGCTGACGATATGGACGACATAACCGCTTCCGTACCCGGACTCAGCGAAGCGACGATAACCTATACGACCAAGCAGAACATCTACGGCGGAAATATCGAGGACACCGAATCCTACACGATCGCGGGCACGCTCTCAAACTACGCGGAAATAAGCAAGCTTTCGCTGATGATCGGCGACTATATCTCCGACGCGGACAACGATAACAAATCCAAGATCTGCGTACTCGGCTACAACGCGGCAAAACAGATCTTCGGCAGCGCGGAAGACGCCTATGACAGCCTTGTTTACATCGACGACCGTCCGTACAATGTCTGCGGCGTTCTTGCGGAACAGGGCACAGTCGAATCGGGCATAAGCGCCGACGAAGCGATATTTATCCCTTACGCGACGGGAATAAAGTACCTCACGGGCAGCGACATCAGCCCCGTAATAACCGTGATAGCCGAAGACGTTGACAACATCACGGTCGTTACCGAAAATGTAAAGACCGCTCTCGCGGCAAGCTATCCCAACGCGGAGTTCACGATCTCCGACGCGGGCAGCAAGATGGAAGCGGCAAACAAGTCAAACGAAACTCTTACACTGATGCTCGTTGCGATGGCTTCGATAGTTTTCATCATCGGCGGTATCGGCATAATGAACGTGCTGTTCGTTTCCGTCAAGGAGCGCACTCAGGAGATAGGCATACTCAAAGCGATCGGAGGCTCAAGAAAAGACATACTGCTTGAGTTCATGATGGAGGCTTGCTGCATCAGCCTGATAGGCGGAGTACTCGGAGTGCTGGTAAGCTTTATGGTCAGCCCCGTGCTGACGAGCTTTAATATCCGCATGGAAATGTCGGCAGCGGGTGCTGTGATAGCGCTTGTGTTCTCGCTGGTGACAGGCACGGTATTCGGTTTTTATCCCGCATGGAAAGCGTCGAAGCTCGTTCCCGTAGAAGCGCTTTCGGGTGAATAATTTTAGTGACAGGAGAGATAAGGAATGAAAATGAAAAATATTATAGCGGCGGCTGTCGCAGCTGCCGTACTGGCTTCACTTTCCGCCTGCGGACAGACCGCTGAGGCTGCAAGTGCCGCAAACACCGAGTACCTCTACGGAAAGATCGATTCGGTATCGGGCAACGATATTGTGCTGCTTTTAGCCGATTACAAAGAAGAAAGCACAGACGGCTCGGAAACGGAAGAAAGCGCCGACAAATCCGAAGAAAATGCGGGCGAAGGCTCGGACGCCAAGAAGTCAAGGGACTTTTCAAGACCCGATAAAGGCGAAATGCCCGAAGGCTTTGACCCGAGCAAATTTGAAGGCGAAATGCCCGAAGGCTTCGACCCGAGTAAATTCGACGGTGAAAGACCCGCACGTCCGCCCAAATCGGAAGACGGAGAAAGCGGCGAAGGCTCCGACGGTGACGGTGCAGGCACAACCGAAAGCGGCAGCGAGAAGAAATCAAGAAGCTTCCCGAAGTTCGAGGACGGCGAAATGCCCGATGGCTTTGACCCGAGCAAACTTAACGGTGAAAGACCCGCACGTCCGCCCAAATCGGAAGACGGAGACAGTGCCGACAGCAGTACAGGCGAAGAAGGCTCGGGCAAATCGGGCAGCGGTAAGTCAAAGAGCTTCGGCGGTAAGAGCGGCGGCAGCAAATACACTCTGACCGGCGAACAGGAAGAACTGAGGATACCCGTCGGCGTGACTGTAACGACAAGTCTCGGCGTGAAGACCGATTTCGACGCTCTCAGCGCGGGAGATTTGATAAAGTGCAGCATCGAGAAGAACGACGACGGCAGCAATGTCGTTACGGAAGTCTGGATCTTAGAGAATTGAGGTAGGTTTTATGGGTACGGAACGGATAATCTCAATGAAACAGGTTCGTAAAAGCTACAAAATGGGCAGCGAAACACTGAACGTGCTGAAAGGCATAGACTTTGAGGTGAACAAGGGCGAATTTACCGCGATACTGGGACCATCGGGTTCGGGCAAATCGACACTCATGAACATCATCGGCTGCATGGACACCTTAGACAGCGGCACCTACGAGCTCAACGGCACGCCGATACACAGCACCAAGGAGCGCCGGCTGACCAAGATTCGCAACAAGGAGATCGGCTTTATCTTTCAGAATTATCATCTGATACCCACCTACACGGTTATGCAGAACATCATCATGCCGCTGCTGATGCGCGGCAAGGACAGAAAGACAGCCGAAAAGGAATGTCTCGAAACCGTCGAGATGTTAGGTCTTTCCGAGAGGCTCGACCACAAACCTTCGGAGCTTTCGGGAGGTCAGCGTCAGAGAGTAGCCATTGCGAGAGCGCTTTGCAGCAAGCCTTCCCTGCTTTTAGCCGACGAACCGACGGGAGCGCTCGACCAAAGCAGCGGTATCGAGGTGCTTAAGCTGTTCACCAAGCTGCACGAAATGGGCAATACCATCGTTATGATAACGCATGATATGAACGTCGCGGGCTGGGCTCAGCGAACTGTACGTATCGTTGACGGCGAGATGTATCAGTAAATCCATTCAAAGCTTAAACGGCACCATACATCGAAAAGATGTACGGTGCTGTTTTTTCGCTGTAATGATCGTGATGGTGATATTTGCGGAAAATCAAAAGCTCCCCTGTGAGTAATACGGGGGAGCTTTTGATTTAGAAGGGTTTATTATGAAAAAAGTGAAGTTCGGAATTTAAAAGAAGTTTTTTCGGCGATCATCTGCCGCGTTTTATCTTATGATTTAATTATATCGTATGTACCTTAAATAAGATTAAATCGAACATGAAATATTTGTAATACTTATATCACGTAAATATCACAATGCGATGAACGGTATTATTACATCAGCCGAATCCATGTAGGCTTCAAAAAAGCTTCTTATACCGAATCACTGTGAACTTTAGACTCGTATTATTCTCTGTATTTCAAACGGAGAAACGATCTCCACGTCTTTTCATATTCGCACGAATAGTAGTGTATTGACACAATGATATTTACACAAATCAAATTCTGTGATATAATATAGGCACTCTGATTTCGACTTTAGGAGGCGATACCTATGGCAAAACCAAGGAAATATGTTGTCCGTCTTACAGACGAGGAAGTGGAACGAATTCAAAAGAAAGCTAAGAGGAAGAATACTTCTGCAACCATAAAGAATCGCTGTAATATACTTCTTGATATGGACATAAATCATTCACCGTCCATAATACAGAAAGACTGCGCTAAAAAACACGGAGTAACACAAAAAACAGTGGTTAATACGGTTCAGCAATTCTGTACAGAGGGCTTGGACTCTGTGCTAACGCTAAAGCGGAGTGTTAACTCAGATCAGGCGCGCCGAAAGGTAGATGGTCGTACTGAAGCACGTCTTATTGAGATCGCGTGCAGCCCGGCACCGGAAGGACACAGCAGATGGACTATCCGGCTGCTCGAAGATGAAATGAAAGTTATACTTGACGAACCGATCAGCCGTGAAGCGATTCGGAGAACCTTAAAAAAAATCGACTTAAACCTCACAGAAGTGACTACTGGTGCCTCCCAAACGTAGGCGATCCGGAGTTTATCGCAGCTATGGAAGATGTTCTCGATGTTTATGAAATGCCGTATGATCCGTCAATTCCGGTCGTCTGTATGGACGAGAAGCCTTATCAGTTACTTGGAGAAGCAAGAGAATCTTGGGCAATGCGCCCCGGAGATAACAAGAAGGTCGATTCGGAATACGTCAGAAATGGAACTTGCAGTATTTTCGCATTCGTAGAACCTCTTGGCGGCAAGCACCATGTAAGCGTCCGTGAGCATCGAACTGCTGTTGACTGGGCTGAGGAAATAAAATACCTTGTTGATGAGATGTATCCCGAGGCTGAAAAGATCATTTTAGTCATGGATAATCTCAATACTCACAAGCCATCTTCTCTGTATAAAAAATATAAGCCGGAGGAAGCACGGCGGATCATCAAAAAACTGGAAATTCACTATACCCCGAAGCATGGCAGCTGGCTGGATATAGCAGAGATCGAACTCAATGTCATGACGCGACAATGCTTGAATCGGAGGATTGACAGCATCGAAAAGCTGACTTCAGAGCTTGCTGCTTGGGAGAAAGAAAGAAACGAAAAACATGCAAAGGTGAATTGGCACTTCCGGACAAAGGATGCAAGGGTAAAGCTCATTTCCCTTTATCCTGAACTTTAGGGTGACAAAGATTCATTTATGTAAATGTCATTGTGTCAATACACTAG
>JAILFF010000071.1 GCA_024697705.1 Ruminococcus sp. | reverse complement strand
TCAGGATATATGAGCAGAACAGCCCCACGTTCGGGCGCTACTTCAACGTTCCCTGCCGCTCGGTGGAGAATTTCATCAAAACCGCCGACGGGGATTTTTTTAAAGTGCTGCTCTGCGCTCTCTGCTCCGACAGCCCGATGCTTGACAGCGCCGAACTTGCGGCACGGACGGGGGTCTCTCCCGAAACAGCTGCCGACGCGCTGCTTTTCTGGATATCGAATGGCGTGCTTTCGGCAGAACCCTCTTCGGGTGACGCGCCTGCGGTAATGCCCGCCGCCGTCCCCGCGTTCGCTCCCGTGATGGCGCCCGTTGCGGTCGCGGAAATGCCCGCGACTGTTCCCGCTTCGTCCGAAAGCGCCGACAAGCCCGAAAAGAAGCTCCCCTCTAAGATAACGGTGAAGTATTCAAATAAGGAGATCGCCGATAAAGCCGCCGAAAGCCATGAGATCGCCGCGCTTTACGAACAGGTTCAGCGCGTTCTCGGACGAACGGTCAACCCTTATGAGCTTTCGGAATTTCTTGCGCTGTACGAATATTACGGCTTCTCGGTGCCTTCGATAATCATTCTGACACAATATTGCCACGACCTCGGCAAGGGTAAGGCACGCTATATCGAGACCGTTGCCCGCGACTGGTACGACCGCGGCATCACCGAATACGCCGATATCGAACAGGAGATCAGCCGCCTTACCGAACAGCATAAATTCGAGAACAAGGTAAAAAAGCTGCTGCATCTCGATCTGCGGCTGACCCCGCAAATGGTAAAGCTTATCGCGAACTGGGCGCAGTGGGGTTTTTCGGACGATATGATCGAGCTTGCCGACGAAAAATGTCGGGATGCCATAATGAAAACCGATCTGAATTACATAAACGGCATATTGAAGAAATGGCACGAGAACGGGATAACGACTCCCGCCGCGGCTGCCGAGTATGACATAAGCTACGCGGAGAGAAAAAAAGCCCCCGACGACAGCGGGGACAGCTCGTTCAGCATAGACGAGTGGTATCTTCAGGCGGAGAGCTACGACCCCGAGAAGATCGGCTTTAAGGAGGATGATGACAAGCCATGAAATATACCGAAAAAGCGTCGGAGCTTGCCGCGAGGGAGATCGAAGCCCGCAGGACGGCAGCTCTTGAGGAACAGCGTCGGCGAGAGACCGAGATCACGGCGAGAATGCCCGAGATCGGCGTGCTTCGCAAGAAGCTGCGCGATAATTACATTCGTATCATAAAGCTTGTGGCAACGCACGACAACCGCGCCGCGGAGACAGCCGCGAATATACGCGAGGAGAGCCTTTCAACGTCGGAAAGTATAGCGCTGATGCTTGAAAACAGTACGGGTGACCGCAATTATCTCGAACCGAAATACACCTGTCCGAATTGTCAGGATACAGGCTATGTCGATGGTATCCGCTGCGAGTGTCTGGAAAAGCTGCTGATGAAATATACTCTTGAAGAAATGAGCAGCGGTTCGGCAATAAAGCTGCACGATTTCGGCGAATTCCGCACCGACTACTATCCGCCCGGAGAGATTCGCGAACGTATGATTAAGTACCATACGATGTTTGTAAATTATTGTCAGGATTTCGGAGGAACGAGTACCAAGCGTTCCATGCTTTTCATGGGCGAAACAGGGCTCGGAAAGACGTTTTTTTCATCGTGCATCGTGAAGCGCCTCGGGGAAATGGGCATATCGGCAGCGTTCATGTCGGCGTTCGATATGCTTCGGACGCTTGAAAACGAGCATTTCGGGCGTGCGGAGGGCGACACGATGGGTCATCTGCTGACGGCGCCGCTTGTCGTGATCGACGATCTCGGAGCCGAGCCGTCTCAGTCGAAGTTCTACAACACGTTTTTTTACAATATCATCAACGGCAGGATAAACCGTATGCTGCCGACGATAATTTCGACGAATCTGACTCCCGACATAATAAAAGCGCGTTACGGCAACAGGATCGCCTCACGTATGCTGAGCGAGTTTTTGCCCGTGCTTTTTCGCGGCACGGATATCCGTCAGCAGAAGTCGGCTCAGCGGATATACAGTACATGATTTGAAAATTAAAGCGCTTTCCCTTCTTGCGGGGAGAGCGCTTTGTTATTTCGGTATATTTGGTCATTCCTCCGAAAAATCGGTATCAAGTGCCACTTGCAGCTCGTGGTCGGGAAACGCTTTTTTGACGTCGGCGACGATCTGTTTGTAGGTCTCTCTGCGGTCGGGAGCGTCGAAGCTCACTACCACATCGAAGCGGATCGTGTTGGTCTCCTTTGTCAGATAAAAGCCGTGCATCTGCAAAACGTGCTCGCGGGCGAAAACTATCTCGCGGACTTTCTGCTCGACGGCTTTGGCTTCGTCGTTCTTCGTGTTTACCGAATACACGCCCACCGCCGTGAGGATAACGCGGTGCTTGTCGTGAACTGCTATCTGTATCTCGCGGATAAGGCGGTCGATCCTGTCGGCGGAGAAAGTGTCGGGAACTTCGATATGGATAGAGCCGTTCCATGCGTCGGGACCGTAGTTGTTCAGCACAAGGTCGTAAGCTCCACGAACGCCCTCAAAATCGGTAACGGTCTGCTTGATGCTTTTGGCAAGCTCGGGGTCGCTGCGTTCGCCGAGTATCTGAGAGATGGTGTCTTTGAGCATTTCGATGCCCGATTTGATGATGACCAGCGAGATCACCGCGCCGAGCCATGCTTCAAGCGAAAGCCCTGTCAGCATGAACACGATAGCCGCAACGAGAGTAGACGCTGAAATTACCGAATCGAGCGTAGCGTCCTCGCCCGAATTGATAAGCGAATCGGAGTTGACCTTCTCGCCCACGCTCTTGACGTATCTGCCGAGAACGATCTTGACGACAACAGCCACACCGACGATAACGAGCGAAGCAATGGAATAATCGGGCGTGGTCGGCGTGATTATCTTCTTGACCGACTCGACGAACGAGGTAACGCCCGCATACAGCACGATCACCGATATCACCATAGCGCTCAGGTACTCGATTCGCCCGTAGCCGAAGGGGTGCTTTTTATCGGGCTCGCGTCCCGCAAGCTTGGTGCCGATTATCGTAATAAGCGAGCTGCCCGCGTCGGAGATGTTGTTCACCGCGTCGAGAACTATCGCTATCGAATGGGTCATGAACCCGACCACCGCTTTGAACGCCGCGAGAAACACATTCGCGACGATGCCCGCAACGCTCGTTCGGACGATTATCTTACTTCGGGTTTCCGTATCGTTTGACATAATCCTTACAACCTTTCCTGTGGCTTAACTCCTGTCGGCTTCCGCACCGGAAGTGCCGCCGGGGAGCGGGAGGCACGGGCTCTTGATCTATGAGCGCCATTCATGGTGATTCCTCCTATTTATGCTTTGATAAGCTGCTCGATCAGCTCTCTTTTTTCGTAGAGAATACAGCCGCCGTCGTGGTCTTCGAGGAGATAGCCCTCTTCGCGGAGCTTCCTGAACAGCGGCGAGTTCATCGCTTCTTTAAGCGTTCTGTTTCTTACGTTTACGTCCGAGAACGGCGAGAACGGACAAGGCTCCGCGCCGCCGTGAGAATTGATGTGGAAAAATCCTCTGCCCGCCGCCACGCAGCCTCCCGAGCTTTTTTCGTCGCCGGGGAAGGAGATATAGACCATCTCGGGGTGAGTCTCCCTCAGCCGTTTTATCTCGCTCTGCATGAATTCGCGTTCGCCGTCGCCCGGGGCGAGGTCGCGGCTTTCTTCGGTAACGGGGACGTACTCGACGAAGATGACCGCCTTGCAGCCGCGCTCCGAAAGGCTTCCGAGAAACTCCCGCGAGGTGACTTCCTTGTAATTCTTTGTCGTGACCGTCACGGAAGCGCCGAAGATCAGCCCGCGCTTTTTTATCTCGTCCATGTTGGCGATAAGCTTGTCATAGATGCCCTTGCCGCGCCTTTCGTCGGTGCGTTCGCGGTCGCCCTCGATGCTCATTATCGGAATAAGATTGCGGCACTTGTCGAACAATTCAAGATACCTTTCGTCGAGGAATGTGCCGTTGGTGAATATCGGGAAGAGCATATTCTGCCGCCTGCCCGCCGCTTCAATAACGCCGCGCCGCAGCATGGGCTCGCCGCCCGCAAGCAGTATAAAGCTGATACCGAGCTGTTCGGCTTCGTCAAAGACCGCCTGCCATTCGTCGTCGGTCATCTGCTTAACGGGTTCGCTGTCAATTGTCGCGTGATTGCAGCGGGAGTAGCACCCCGCGCAGTGCAGATTGCATTTGCTCGTTATGCTCGCGATAAGAAAAGGCGGGATATGCTCGCCGCTGTCCTCTGCCTTGCGGCGTTTTTTTGAAGCGGCGCGGCTCGCGGCGGCGAATTTCAGCATGAAAGCGCTTTCCTTCGGGTCTTTCAGGGTGGCTTTTATCGCTTCGGTAACGACGCGCTCCACGCCCTCGGTGAGATAGTTTTGCAGATCAAAATTATCGTACATAGTATCACCCCAGTAATTGTTCAACTGCCTTTCTTACCTCTGCCATATCGTCGGTAGGTTCAAATCTTGCGAGAACGGTGCCGTCCCTGCCGATCAGGAATTTGGTGAAATTCCATTTGATATATGCCTTGTCGCCGAACTTCTTGTTGTTCATGTCGGCGAACTTGTTCAGCGCGGCGTTTTTTAGTCCCTTGCCGAATCCCGCAAAGGGCTTTTCCGACGCAAGGAACCCGAACAGCGGTTCGGCGGTCTCACCGTTCACGTCGATCTTAGCGAACTGCGGGAAATCGGTGCCGAATTTCAGCTTGCAGAAGGACTGTATCTCGTCGGCGCTGCCCGGTGCCTGATTTGCGAACTGATTGCACGGGAAATCGAGTATCTCAAAGCCCTTGTCCCGCAGGTCGCGGTACATCGCTTCGAGCGGCTCGTAATGCGGAGTAAATCCGCAGCCCGTCGCGGTGTTCACGATAAGCAGCACCTTGTCCTTGTAGCGATCAAGGCTGACATTTTCTCCCTTGCGGTCTTTTACGGTGAAATCATAAACGGTTTTCATAGGTTTATTCTCCTTTCGCATTGTCCGAGTCGTCGTTACGGTTTTCAAGAAATTCCTTCAGCAGATCGCGAAGCAGCAAGGCTTTTTCGGGTGCCATCTTCACACAGCTCCCGACCTGAAGGGGAATGTCCTTCGCCTTTATCTGAAGCTCTCTGCCCTTGTCGGTAAGCGTTATGATGAATGAACGCTCGTCGGAAGCGCTCTGCTGCTTTTCGATGTAACCATGATCGCGGAGCTTTTTGAGTATCGGCGAAAGCGTGCCGCTGTCGAGCATCAGCCGCCTGCATATCTCGCCGATGGTGAGCCCGTCCTTCTCCCACAGCACAAGGAACAAAATGTACTGCGTATATGTCAGCCCCAGCGGTTTAAGATACGGCGTGTAGAACGAGGTGATGACCCTTGACGCGGCATATATCGGGAAACAAAGCTGATTATCGAGCTTCATAGCTTCGCGGTAATCGTATTCCATGTGCAGTCCTCCTCGGGTTTATCTCTTGTACAATTATATTGTATCAAATATAAGTTCGTTTGTCAAGAGGTTATTGAAAATTTCACGAAAATATCACAATAATATAAGAAATACCACGCTTCTATTGACAGACATTGACATGAGGCTTCGCAGGATAATTCGGAAGTGGTGAGCTTTCGGGCTGCGTTCTGATAAAGGTAATATCATCAAAAAACCACCCGATACTATTCAAGCGATCGGGTGGTTTATGTTATCTGCATTACCAAAGTATATCCTTAAAGCACAGTCTCGGTTCGTTTTTCTCAAAATCCCAGCTATGGAACGAATCCCCGTGACAATGCGCGACCTCCGAACAATTCCTGCATTTTTCGCAGTCGTCGGAAAGATCGCGCCGAAACGCCTTGAATCCGTTCCGCCAGACTTCGCCGAAACGGTCGCGGAGTATATTCCCCTGCACAAGCTCGGGACGGCGCTCGATGTCGAGACACGCGATGATATCCCCGTTCGCCGTGATACTTGCCGTATACAGCCCCGCCAGGCAGAAATAGTACCAGTCGCGCACCTCGTGTTCGTATTCGAGTCCCAGATAATGGCTGCACCCGTAGCAGACAGGCTCGCCCGCCATGCGCTTGTCGCGGATATAGTTTATCAGTCGGCGGTGGTCGTCGGGGGTCAGCAGCAGTTCGGGATATTGAAGCGCTCTGCCCATCGGCTCGATACCTATCACGCGCCACGAGTCGATGTCCATCTTGTCGAAGATATCGAAAAGCGCGTCAAGCTCGCCGATGTTTTGATGCGTAACAACAGTCGTGACCTGCACGGTCTTGAATCCGCCGACCGCAAGCAGATTTTCTATCCCCCGCATGGCGAGCTTATACCCGCCGGGCGTGCGGCGGAAGGCGTCGTGGGTCGGTTCGAGCCCGTCGATACTCACCGAGATAGTCGCCATGCCCGCGTCACGCAGGCGCTCTGCGACCTCTCTTGTGATAAGCGTGGCGTTCGAGGTCATTCCCCATGAAAAGCCCAGTTTATGCGCATAGCCCATGATATCGAAGAACTCGCGCCGAAGCAGCGGCTCGCCGCCCGTGATGCAGAGCATTTTGTCGTCTGTCCCGAGATCGGCTTTTACCTCGTCGAGAAAGCGGTAATACGTTTCGGCGGGCATTTCGTCGAGAACGATGTCCCCGCAGCTGCTTCCGCAGTGCAGACAGCGTTCGTTGCAGCGGGAGGTCAGCTCTAAAAAAAGATAGCGCAGGCGCGGGTTTTTGAACAGGCTGCGGCGGTATTCGGCAAGCTCGTCCATGCCTTTCAGCTTTAAATTAACGTCTATCATGGCTGTGCGTTACCCGCAAAAAATTCGGGAGGACCGTAAACTGCTACGGGTTCGGAGTCGGTCGGGCTGAGATCGGGGATCGAGACCGTGGTATCGCCGTCTGGATCCTCCAGGGTGGGAATATTTTCGGTTATACTCGTTTCGGTGGGAGTGGTCGCCGACTCGGTGGTGGTATTGGGATCGTATATCTCGATCGCCGTTTCGGGAATGTTCGTGGTAACGCCCGTCGGCTGAGTGGTGATGGTCGGCTTGGTCTCCTTGGTCGTCACCTGCTCGGTCGCAGCCGATTCGGCGGCAGTGGTGGTCTCCGTCGGCTTGGCGGTGGTGGTCTTTTTCTTCTTCTTTTTAGTGGTGGTGGTCGCGGCGGAAGTTTCGGGCGCGGCGGTGGTCTCGGACGTTTCGGCTTCGGAAGAATCGGCGGCTGTCGTTTCGGAAGTCACCTCGGAAAAATCGGGCGGCGGTCCGTAAACATTCTGTTCGTGATCTCCCGGCAGCTTGCAGGCGCCGAGTCCCGCGGCGGCAGTGAGTATCGCCGCGATAAGCATGGTCTTTTTGGTTTTCTTCATAATAACATTCCTCCGTGGGGGCGGTTTTATTCGGTATCCTCTGTTTCGGTCGTTATTTCGTACTCGTCAAATTCCTCGATGCCGCCCTCGTCGGCAAAGGTGTCGCCGTCATCGTCAGCCGCAGTGTCAACTTCAAAGCCGTCTGTCCGACCTTCGTCGGGCTCGGCGATGTCAACGGGCTTGTCCTCCGCGGAGCTTGT
>JAILFF010000063.1 GCA_024697705.1 Ruminococcus sp. | reverse complement strand
ACTGCTGGGAATCTGTTGAAAAGGCAATAAACCCCTATATGACAGGCGGTATCGGAGAAGTTACTCCTCAGGGCTACTGGTGGCTCGATACATGGGGCAGCTGCCGCTACAATACCGCGGCGCAGCTCATGGCTCTTGTGTATACCAAGTACAACGACGACAAACCGAATAAGTACAGCGATTGGGCAAAGGGTCAGATGGAATACATCATGGGCAACAACGACATCACCTATCTTGAGCGCGTAGAAGCCAACAAGGAAGCCGAAAAGAAAGGCGAGCCCGCTCCCTGGAGCGACGACGAGCTTCACGGAAAGAGATGCTTCATCGTAGGCTTCAACGAGTATTCCGTACAGTATCCTCACCACAGAGCAAGCTCGGGTCTTACCAAGTGCGAAGACCCCGATCCGCAGAGATATGTGCTTTTCGGCGCTCTCGCAGGAGGACCCGATAATCAGGACGCTCACAACGATATCACCAAGGACTGGACCTACAACGAAGTTACCATCGACTATAACGCCGCATTCGTAGGCGCTTGCGCAGGTCTTTACAAGTATTACGGAACTGCCGACATGGCTCCCACAAAGGACTTCCCGCCCAAGCCTACCTTCAGCGGTTCGGCGGGCGGCGAAGCGGGCGACGGCTGCTGGGTAACTGCCTGCGGTATCGACGACCTCAACGCCAACGGCGCCGGCGTTACCAAGGTCTCCCTCTACGTAATGACCGCTTCCACAAAGAAGGTAGAAGACCTTTCGGTACGTTACTATTTCAGCACAAAGGGTATGACTGACCCGAATAATGTCAAGGTATCCGAGCTTTACGACCAGGCTGCCACGGAAGCGGCTCCCGCTGACGGAACGATTAGCGGTCCCTACAAGTATGACAAGATGGACGATGTTTACTACGCGGAGATCAAGTGGGACGATTACAATATCGCCAACTCCGGAAAGAAGTATCAGTTCACGGTAGGTCTTTACTACGGCGACAGCTGGAAGCCTGCCGACGACTGGAGCTATCAGGATCTCAAGATCTACAAGGAAGACGACGCTTTCTTCGCTACGGGAACGGAAGTTAAGACCGACTATATCTGCGTATACAGCGGCGACAAGCTCGTCGGCGGTATCGAGCCCGACGGCTCTAAGCCTGAATCCGCAACTACACAGGTCGATGATTCGGGCATACTTTACGGCGACGTAAACTGCGACGGTGTTGTTGATCTCGCCGATGCCGTTCTTATCAGACAGTATCTTAAAGCCCCGAAGAAGTATCCTTTAACGGCGCAGGGACTGAAAAATGCCGACTGCGTTGATTCCGACGGAGTAAACGCGATGGACACCGCTGCTGTTCAGCTTCTGGTGAATAAGACTCTTTCTCAGAAAGACTTTCCTTCTTCCAAGGCAGTGATAAGCTCTATCATTAAGGTCGGAGGATAAAAATAAAACATATCGCGATATGCGCTTGAAAATAAAGGCGGTCGGCACTGACAAAGATCATGTGCCGACCGCTTTTTTGCACAGACCGACAGCCCGATCCGAACTTGCAAAATTGACATAACAAATTCAATCGTAAAACGCTTGCGTCGCGGAATTTGCACGATACAACTTGTCTCCGTGAACTGTAAATGTATTTATCCCGCTGCCACGAAAGCAGCAGGAACTCCTCAACGCTGTATATAAAAATATTCGCATATATAAACATTAGAATTGGCACTTGACAAGAAATAGCATTTGTGCTATAATATTTAACAATAACAATAGTATACACTAAATTTGAATAATGTGTGTAATATTTAGAGCAAAACACCATGATGCTTCGGGCTTTACAACAAAAGCATCGGGTGAACAGGCATTTATTTCGACCGATTTTGGAAACGATTACAAAAGTATTTTCGTATATATTAAGAATATTGTCATACAAAATTCATACCTTTGCGGAATTAGAAGAGCAGAAGATCGGTCTGTCCGTTTACGTACCGTTCTTCCAAAGGCAAGCTTTTATTTTCTTAAGTCTTCGTACTCCTATAAAAAAGGTGCAGAGGAACCGCTAAAGTTTGTACGAACATATTTTTCATATCATAGAATTCCCGAGCAGTCGGCAGATCGCACATTTTTTTATAACAGTCGGAAAAACGCCGTAATTAGGCGTTTTCAATAACATAAGGCAATAATATCAGGTAATTCAAACAATGTCAGATCGGAGGAATTTGTAATGTCAAGATCGAAAACACTTACAACTAAAATTGTGTCTGTTCTGTCATCGACAGCACTGGCAGCGTCCTGCCTGGCTTACGGAATGCCGGCAATGTCAGCAGCAGCCGATGATACAAGCAGCTACTTGTTCCATGATACCTTTGAATACGGGACCGACGACTGGACAGCCAGAGGCAGCTGTACTGCTGCCGAAAGCTCCGATGAGAAGTATAGCGGCTCAAAGTCTCTGAGTCTCTCGGGAAGATCGGACGCTTGGAACGGCGGACAGAAAGCGCTCGATTCAAGCACGTTTGTTCCCGGCAAAGCTTATGCGTTCAGCGCCTGCTTTGCTACTCAAAAGGGCTCGGAATCGACAGAATTCAAGCTCACATTGCAGTACGAACTGAACGATGAGCCGAATTACGCGATGATAGCTCAGGAATACGCAAAGCGCGGCGATTTCGTTCAGCTTTACAATCCCGAATTTACTATCCCCACGGGAGCTGAGAATCTTGTCCTCGTAGTTGAGACTACCAAGTCGAACTGCGATTTCTATGTAGATGAGGTCATTGCCGCTCCCGCAGGCACGGTGATCAGCGGTCCCGCTTCAAAGGTGGTGTCGGGCGAAGGCAGAATGAGAGGCGACGTCGATCTTGACGGCAAGATCACGCTCGCCGATTACGTAGCGCTCAAAAAAGCCGTGCTTAACGGAATTAAAAACGGCGAAGCAAGGGTCAACGCAGACGTTGACAAGAGCGGCATTATCGACGACGACGACGTTACTGCGCTCCACGATTATCTTAACGGCACGATCGCAGAGTTCCCTGACAACACTCCTCAGAAACCGCCTAAGTCGGAGTATATCTACAACAGCGCTATTTCATTCAAGGAAGCTCCGGGCGATTACTTTAATTCCTGCCAGCAAGCAGGTACGGTAACAAGGGAGACTTACAACGGCATCAACGGAAGCAACAGCTGTCTCGTTTACACTCCATACGGCTATGACAGTTCAAAGAAGTACAACATTCTTTACCTCATGCACGGCGGCGGTGAAAATGAAACAACAATCTTCCAGGACAAGGACGCTAAGATGGCTAATATGTTCGACCACATGATCATGAACGGCGAACTCGAACCGCTTATCGTTGTATGTCCGACATTCAACAAGTGTACAGCTCAGACATTCTATAAGGAATGGATGCAGAGCCTTATCCCGTTCGTTGAAAGCAAGTATTCGACCTACGCCGAATCAACTTCGGAAGCTGACATCAAGGCTTCAAGATTCCACAGAGCATACGGCGGATTCTCGATGGGTTCATGCTCAACATGGGCAGGCATGGTTCACGGCGGTCTTGATATCTGTGCTTACTGGCTCCCGCTCAGCGGCGATAACTGGGAAGCAGACGGCGGATACGGCAAAGCTAAGTCAGTAGCTGACGCGATCGACAGATCGGGTCTTCAGAAGAACGAATACTTCATCATGTGCGCAACAGGTTCGGAAGATATCGCATATCCCAACATGAATCCTCAGATCGACGAGATGAAGAAGATGAGCCAGTTTGTTTATACCTCTGACTTCTCAGAGGGTAACTTCTATTACCTTGTAGCACCCGGCAAGACACACTGGTGGGGATACGTAAGACATTACGTATACGATGTTCTTCCTTCATTCTTCCACGAGGGTGAATAACAGAGCAGCATAATTGTCTTTTAACCGTTTGATCGAACAGGCTGCGCAGAGCGTATCTGTGCAGCCTGTCTGTTTTTCCGCCGATCCCCTGCCGAAGCGGCACACGGGAGTTTTCTTGACAAAATGCGGTGGTCATATTATAATAAAAAATGAAAAACGGTCCGTGAGACCGTAAAGAAAGGCGATGAATTCAATGACAGATAATCCTATCGTTAAGAACATCTACACAGCCGATCCCGCCCCGATGGTACTCGGGGACACGCTGTATCTGTACACCACTCACGACGAGGACGAGCTGGTGAACAACTTCTACACCATGTACGACTGGCGCTGTTTTTCCACCAAGGATATGGAGCACTGGACGGATCACGGGAAGATATTCTCGCTCGACGATATCGAATGGGCGGACGACCGTGCCTGGGCGCCGCAGTGTATCGCGAGGAACGGGAAATTCTTTCTCTACTGCCCCGTTCACAAGAAGGACGGCGGCATGGCGATAGCAGTCGGTATTTCGGACAGACCCGAGGGTCCCTTCAAGGATCTCGGCTATCCGCTGATAGATGAGGGCGACTGGAACGATATAGACCCGACCGTATTCATTGACGACGACGGGCAGGCATATCTGTATTTCGGCAACCCCGAGCTGAGATACGTAAAGCTCAACGAGGAAATGATCTCCTTCGATGAAAAGACAGGTATCGTGAAGATACAGATGACGGTCGAATCGTTCGCCAAGGGCGGTCATTATACCGGCACCACCTACGGCGAAGGACCCTGGTTCTACAAGAAAAACGGACTTTATTACATGATCTACGCGGCGTTTGCCGAGGGCAAGGATCATAACGAGCATCTCGCGTATTCAACCTCCGAGGGACCGACAGGACCGTGGGAATACGGCGGAGTTATCATGGAAGAGGGACCCTGCTTTACAAATCACCCGGGCGTTTGTGAATTTCTCGGGAAAAACCTGCTCTTCTACCACACCGACGAATTGCCCGGAGGAAGCCTTTTTCACCGCTCGGTATGCGTGACGGAATTCCGTTACGGTGAAGACGGCTCGATAAGCTGTAAATAATTACATACCTATATCATGAAAATCGCTTCACAGCCGTATAAAAATATATAATACCTATTGACAAAGTATGATATATATGCTATAATAGATTCAGATCATAATATACAACAGGTCAAAGACACAATACTACGGATATAAAGGAGCGTTCAATATGATAAAGGCAGCACAGGTCCTGACGGAGCTTATCGGCGGCACACCGCTTTTGAAAGCGAACAGATTTCTGAAAGAGCATGAACTCGAAGCGGAGCTTTATTTTAAGCTCGAATATTTCAACCCGCTGGGCTCGGTAAAGGACAGGGCGGCGTATTCGATGATAACAGACGCCGAGGAAAAGGGGCTTCTCAAAGAGGGTTCGACGATAATCGAGCCTACTTCGGGCAACACGGGCGTAGGGCTTGCCTACGTCGGCGCGGTAAGGGGCTATGAGGTGATACTCACCATGCCCGATACCATGAGCATCGAGCGCCGCGCACTGCTGACCGCTCTCGGCGCGAAGGTAGTCCTCACATCGGGCGTCAAGGGCATGAACGGCGCGATCGAAAAAGCGAACGAGCTCAACGCAAAGATCAAGAACAGCGTTATCCTCATGCAGTTCGAGAACCCCGCCAACGCAAGGGCGCACGAGCTTACCACCGCCGAGGAGATATGGCGCGATACCGAAGGCGCCGTAGACATCTTCGTCGCGGGCGCGGGTACGGGCGGCACTGTAACGGGCGTGGGAAGAGCGCTCAAAGCCAAAAAGCCCGAAGTATATATCGCGGCTGTTGAGCCTTACGAATCCTCCGTTCTGTCGGGGAAGCCTTCGGGACCGCATAGGATACAGGGTATCGGTCCCGGATTTGTGCCGAAGCTGATAGACATGAGCGTTATCGACGAGGTGATCCGCGTGAAAAGCGAGAGCGCCCTCAGCACCACAAGGCTTCTCGGCAGAAAAGAGGGTCTGCTTGTCGGCGTATCTTCGGGAGCGGCGGCATACGGTGCGCTGGAGCTTGCAAAACGTCCCGAGAACAAGGGAAAAGTCATAGTAGCCGTACTCCCCGACACGGGCGAGCGCTATCTCTCGACGAACATTTACAAGAGCAGCGAAAACATCATCACGGACGACAGTGTGCTGTTCAAATAAATACCATACCGAGGCATTGCTTTTGCAGTGCTTCTTTCTTTTTATCGATACAAAAAAACGAACAACACCGCACACCGTCTGTGCCGTACTGTCCGTTTTATAATTAGACCTGTCCGCTAACCATCGTGCGGCGTATGGCAAAGGATTTTGCCATGATGCAAGGCGGACGACTGCATTAACTTCGTTAATGCCTGCGGGCTGTCGCCCGGTGAGGAGGACAACGCAGCAGCATGGTAAAAGATTTTGTCATACGCTGTGCGAGGGTTAGCGGACAGGTCTAATAGCGAGCGCTGTAAACCTTTATCAGTCATTTCGCCGGCTTACCGAAAACAGCTTTTTATCTTTTCCGATTATTGACCTTTCCGCCGAACTGTGCTATAATTATTTCAGCAAACGCTTGATCACGGGAGGTGGTCATGACCATGAAGAAGATACTCACCGCCGAGGACGATAAAGAGATCAACCGCCTGATATGCGAATATCTGTCCTCGCAGGGGTATGAAACGCTGTCTGCTATGAACGGGCTTGACGCCGTTCGTATCGTCCGCGAACAGAGCGACCTTTCGCTTCTGATACTCGATCTGATGCTGCCGTTTCAGAGCGGCGACATGGTCCTGCGGAAGATACGGGAGGTTTCGGATATCCCCGTTATCGTCGTGTCGGCAAAAAGCGAAACGCGCTCAAAGATCGACCTGCTGCGAACGGGCGCCGATGATTACATCACAAAGCCATTTGACCTTGACGAACTGCTCGTGCGAGTTGAAGCCGTTCTGCGGAGGTACGAGGGCAATTCCAATAAAACGGAAGAGTCAAAAGTGCTGACCTATAAAAACCTGACGCTCGACCTTACGGCGGGAACGGCGAAAGTCCGCGGGAATGATCTTGCGCTGACAAGCAAGGAGTTTGCGATACTGGAGCTGATGCTGAAAAATCCCGCAAGGCTGTGGTCGAAGGCGAATCTCTTTGAAAGCGTGTGGGGCGAGAATTATCTCAGCGACGACAATACGGTAAATTTCCACATGAGCAATATCCGTTCCAAGCTGAAGAAGCGCGACGCCGACAGGGAATATATCGAAACGGTCTGGGGCATGGGTTATCGGCTTGTAACTTAACCTTTTCTTAACCATTCGCTTAACCTTTTCTTTACCTTTGTCTGTTAGAATGGTAATATCAAAAGGCAAGGGGGATTCGATATGGAAGACAGCGTAATTAAAGTAAGCGGCTTGTGCAAGTCCTATAAAAAGCATGAGGTGCTGCACGATTTCAGCCTGACCGTTCAGCGAGGACATATCTGCGGACTGATCGGTCCGAACGGCGCGGGAAAGACTACCGTAATGAAGATAATGGGCGGTATCGTAAAACAGGACAGAGGCGGCATCGAATTTTTCGGCAGCGGAGAGGAACTCGGAAAAAGCCGCGAAAGAATGAGCTTTATGATCGAACAGCCGATAATCTTGGGGCTGATGACCGCAAGGGACAATATAGAATATATCCGACTGCTCAGAGGCTACCCCGACGACAGGCGCGTTGATGAGATCTTAGAGCTTGTGGGGCTTGCGGATACGGGCAAAAAGCAGGCAAACAAATTTTCGCTCGGCATGAAGCAGCGGCTCGGTATCGGCATGGCGCTGCTGCCCAAGCCCGAGATTATGGTGCTTGACGAGCCCGTGAACGGTCTTGACCCCGAGGGCATCGTTGAAGTACGTCAGCTTATCAAGCGTATGCAGGAGGAATGGGGCGTGACGGTGCTGATTTCGAGTCACCTGCTGTCCGAGCTTTCCGAGCTCTGCACCGATTTTTCGATACTCCGCAGAGGAACGCTCGTCGAGAACTTAAGCCGCGACGATCTGCTTGTGAAATGCAGAGGACATATCTCGGTAAGAACGAACGACATAAACAAAACGGCTGCCGTTCTCGAAAACAGGCTTTCTATTCACGAATACAAGGTCGTTCACGGCGAGGAGATACACATTTTCGAGCGGCTCGCAGAAGTCGAACGCATATCCCAAACGATCACCGACAGCGGACTTATTATCACAAGGCTCTGCAAAGAAGGACAGAATTTAGAGGAGTATTATCTCGAAAAGGTAGGTGAGCAGCATGAATAACCTAATGAAAGCCGAATTTATCAGAATAAGACGGTCTGGCAGCCTGTTCTTTGTGCTTATCTTTATCGGCGTGATATCGGCGCTTATGCAGTTTGTGGGGAACGAGGGGCTTTCGATAGACGCGCTGACCTTTTTTACTCATTCCTCAATGGGCTTAAGTATCTGTATCTGCGCGACAGCGGGCATCGTCTGCGAAACGTTCGACAGCCGTGCGGCACATTACGAGATAATGAAAGGCACTCCGCCGATGCTCATTATAATGAACAAGATACTGGTAACGCTCATGATCGCGACGGCGACTTATTTTTTGCCTACCATGATACTTCTGAAAATATTCGACGGAGCTAATATCACACTGTCAATGATGCTGCTTTTGTACCTGTGCTTTATCAAGCTGACGGTTTTCTTCGTATCGGTAT
>JAILFF010000027.1 GCA_024697705.1 Ruminococcus sp. | reverse complement strand
AGCTGTCTGCGGGCGCACACACAGGTGCGCCACTACAATATGTGATATGACAAAACAAGTTATTGGACAGCTCTATTATTGCGGAAAGGAGGGCGAGGAGCGTTATATGATAAACGGCAAAAAAATCGCTGCCGTATGTACCTCGCGTATTTACGACACGCAGCAATTTCTTTTTATAAAGAAACTCGGCGAGAAGCTTTGCGCCGAAAATATCGGCTTGATGATCTTCGCCCTTAATATGGATCTTTACTGGGAAGAGGACACCGTCACCCCCGAAACAGAGATCTTCTCGAACGTCCCCATGAACCTGATAGACATCCTGGTGATAATGGACGAGAAGATCAAGTCCAAACGGGTATCGGAACATCTGATAAGACGCGCTTCCGCCAGAAGTGTTCCCGTGATCGTCGTTGACGGCGATTACGATAATACGATCTCGGTAAAATATGATTATGCCAAAGGCTTTGAAGCGGTGGTAAGACACATTATCGAGCATCACGGCGCAAAAAAGCCTTTCATGCTCGCAGGTCTTCCGAACAATCGTTTTTCCGACGAGAGAATAGAGATATTCAAAAGGGTGATAGAGGAAAACGGCATAGAGTTCAATCCCTCTATGTTTGATTACGGCGATTTTTGGGCAACTCCCGCCCGCAAGGCGATGACTGCGCGGCTTGAAAGCGACCGCATTTCCGAAGAAGGCTTGCCCGACGCGGTGATCTGCGCCAACGATATTATGGCTATCAACGCGGAGGACGTTATCAAAAAAGCAGGCTACCGCGTTCCCGAGGATATCATGGTCTCGGGCTTTGACGGCTACGACGAAGTGAACTTCTGTTCGCCGAGGATTACCACCGCAAGCTGCGACTACGCGGGACTTGCCGCCGCGGTATGCGAATGTATCATCGGCTGCGTTCTGCACGGCAAAAAGGAAAATAAAAAGGTCGCGCCCATATTACTGCCTAACGGCTCCTGCGGCTGCCCCAACAAAGAAGCTCCGAACGAGATCCTCGCCCGATTTAACAGCAGCTTTTACCGCTTCCAGGACGATATACCAATGCTTTACAACGTGACTGTTGCCATGCAGATGAGCGGCTCGGTCGAGGAAGCTGCCGGCAAGATGAAGAACGAGCGGATGCACGACGTCCATTGCTTTGTATACAGCTCATGCTTTGAGACCGAAAGAAACTACTTTCAGACTCCCCTGCTGAAAAGCGAAAGCAACAAGCTCTCGCTGTTTTTCAGCGACTACGATCTCGGCAGCCCGATGAAAGAACTTGACAACATTTTCCTTCACGAATGGCTGACGGCGATGCTTGCCAATAATACTCCGCTGATCTTTAACGAGCTGAGCTATCTCGAAAAACCGCTCGGGCTTATCTGCTATTCCTTCAAGGATTACTATATCATCGACTACGCCAAGACCGCGATAATCACGAACACGGTGGCGATGGGTATAGGCGGATTCATCAATACGGTGTACCAGCGAGCGCTTTCCGACCAGCTGGCGCGTACCTACCGCCGCGATCAGCTGACGGGACTGTACAACCGTGCGGGATTCCTGAACGCTCTCGAACGGCTCAAAAACGACGAAAGCAGACTGAACCGCGAACTGACCGTTATCATGGCTGATCTTGACGGACTGAAGATCATCAACGACACCTACGGTCACAAGGCAGGAGACACCGCCATCGCGGAGGCTGCGGCGGTATTAAAGGAGTGTTGTCCCGATAACGCGCTATGCGTAAGGTTCGGCGGCGACGAAATGATGGCTGTCATTCCCGAAGAATGTAACGCGAAGGCTATATTCGGAGCCATCGACAGTAAGCTGAGCGAGCTTAAGCACGATTTCCGTGTAGAACTTAGCTGCGGTGCATTCGTAACAAAGCTCACCGGCAAGTTTGACATCACCGAGGCGATCAAGCAGGCAGACGCGGAAATGTATATCAACAAACGCGCCCGCAAGCGCAGAGCTCAAAAGTAAAAAAACATGGCACCGAGTTTTCATTCTCGATGCCGTTATTTTTTACAGATTTTACAGATCACAGACAGCTTTCGTTAAGCTCGCAAAGCAGCTCGTTCACCTTGTCCATGTCGGGCGCGTCAGGCAGTTTGCTTTTTTGATACGCTTCGAGCAGGCGGCGGTCAAGACCGTTTACCATGTCGAAAAACTCCGTCGTAAGGCAATTCTGCTCCTTGTTATAATAATCTCCGTTTTTTATGCTCATAAGCATATCGTGTTCCTTTTCGCGGTAGGTGATTATCTCCCCGCGCAGAAGGATATCCTCCGCCATAAGGTACAGCCGCACAAGGTGCATGGCGTGTTTGTTCAGGTGGTAAACATCCTTTTTGTGATTGCGATGTCCCAAGTGCTTGTTGAATTCCTTTATCGCGGAGGTGACTTCGTTGCAGACGCCGCTGAAATCGTTGGCTTCTATCATATCGAAGTTGATCTTGAAGCTCAAGCGCACTTCCTCGTCGGGGATTGGATTGCCGTTCACCGTGACCTCCGTCACCGCATCGTTGAACAGCACGCCCACATCGTATGCATCGACAGGTACGCCGTTTACCGTGATAACATTGCCGTCGCGGTCGGTGATGAACATTTGTATCGACTCGCGCCGATAGCCGGGATAAGTCTCGGTAAGGTGACGCTGGATCCTTTCGAGCGAATCGGCAAGACTTATGCAGCGAAAGACATTCGTGACTCCGCCGCCGCCATCTTTGCCTATCGCATTTTTCAGCCGCCGGAACTGCGCCCGCGCATAGCCCGCGAACGAGCCGTAAGCGAGCTTGCTCAGAAACATAGACTTATTATCGAGAAGTTTTTGCCCGCACTCGGAAACGCAGACATAATGCTCGGGCAGACAGCCGAGCATTTCTATCGTATTGGGATTGCACTTCACGAAAAGCCCCACAATCTTACTCAGTACATAGAGATAGGTGTCGGTCACGCGGTCGAGGTACTGCTCGAAGCCGTTCACGCCGAAGATGAGCTTGTCATTGTTCTTGTCGCACTCTCTGATGATAAAATCCGCGCCGAGCAGATCGGAGCGCAGCGGCATGATTATCCCGCGGATATCCGTGTCGGACTGCGGAGTGCTCAGTCCGTAAGCCTTGCTGCCTCCGAAGGTCAGCAGGGCTATATTCTTCCCGAGACGTTCCTCCGTCCGCAGGAAATCGTACTCGGGCTGCGCGATTATTGCGTTGATATCGTTATTCATATTTATCTTTATTCTTTCTGTTTTATTAATGTGGCAATTAAAATATAATTGTAGGGCGGGGGCTTGCTCCCGCCCGTTGCTTTGCGCTATCCCCTGTTACACGAAAATCGCTTCGCTCTTTCGTGCAATAAAATCGGCAATTTACTTGTTTCTGTGCTGTTTTGCAGAATTATTCACTTCTGCGTTTTTGTTAGAAATTCTTGAAATTGCCGATTTTATTTTGAACCGTTCGTCTTTCTTTCTTCGTTTAGATTGCTGCCGCCGTCGGCTTTTGTGAGGGAAACCCTTCTGAAGAAGGGTTATCCCCCACACCCCCTTCCTAAGACTTTTGGTTTGACTTCTTTTGCGGCTTTTGGTTTATCCTTGTTTGGCGTTTTTTATAGCCTTCTTATTGACGCTACTACCGCACTTCTCGGCGCGAGGATAAGCCTGTTGCCGCTGCGGTTTATCATATTTTCCGCCTTGTCGTCGCCGTATTTGTAATTGGTGTAAAAGTCGATCTGCCATTCATACCCGGCGGGGAGATTCGGAAGCTCGACGGGACAGCTCTCCCAGTACGCATTAAAGCTGATGAAGACCGCGTCCTCGTTGTCGTTCTCGTCCCTGCCCGCGAACATCACGCCGATAACATGATCGTCGGGCTTGAAGGTGTCGTTCCACGCGATCGAATTGTGTATGCTGATGTCGGGAAATCCCAGCCGCGACTGCTTTGTCTTGTGCCTGATGATATTGTGCTTCATGCGGTAGGCGATAAGGTCGCGCACGTAGTCGTGAATCTCGCGGAACTTTTTCAGCCTGCTCCAGTCGAGCCACGAAATTTCGTTGTCCTGACAGTAGGCGTTGTTGTTGCCGAACTGCGTGTTGCAGAATTCGTCGCCCGCGTAGAACATTACCGCTCCCCTGCTGCACAGCAGCGCCGTGAAAGCGTTCTTTATCATGCGCCGCCGCAGACCGTTGATCTCCTCGTTGGTGGTCTCGCCCTCAACGCCGCAGTTCCAGCTGGTATTGCTGTTGTCGCCGTCGGTGTTGTTCCAGCCGTTGCGCTCATTGTGCTTGGAATTGTAGCAGTAGAGATCGTACATCGTGAATCCGTCGTGGCAGGTGAGGAAGTTCACCGAAGCGTTCTCGCCGCGCAGATCGGGCGGGTAAAGATCGGCTGAACCCGTGATCCTCTGCACCGCCGCCCACGCCATATTGTTATCGCCCTTAAGGAAGCAGCGCAGGTCGTCGCGGAAACGTCCGTTCCATTCAGCCCAGCGATTCCACGAAGGAAAGCTGCCGACCTGATACAAGCCGCCCGCGTCCCACGCTTCGGCTATCAGCTTGCAGCCGCTTAAGATCGGGTCGTAGGCTATCATTTTCAGCAGCGGAGGATTCTCCATCGGAGCGCCGTCCTCGCTGCGCCCGAGTATCGAGGCAAGGTCGAAGCGGAAGCCGTCAACGCGGTATTCGATGACCCAGTAGCGCAGGCAGTCGATGATGAACCTCTGCACAATGGGGTGATTGCAGTTAAGCGTATTTCCGCAGCCGCTGTAATTGACGTATTTGCCGTCGGGCGTGAGCATATAATATACGTTATTGTCAAGCCCCTTGAACGAAAAGATAGTGCCGTCCTCGTTGCCCTCCGAAGTATGGTTGAACACTACGTCCAAAAAGACCATTATGCCGTTCTCGTTGCAGGTGCGGATAAGCTCTTTAAGCTCATCGCCCTCGTGATTGTATTCGACATTCGAGGCGTAGCTGGTATTCGGCGCGAAGAAGCAGGTGGTATTATAACCCCAGTAATTCATCAGCTTGCTGCCCTTGTACTCGCGGTCTTCAAAAAGCTCGTCGAACTCGAATATCGGCATAAGCTCAAGCGCGTTCACGCCGAGCTCTCTTAAATAAGGTATCTTCTCGACAACGCCGTTAAAGGTACCGGGATTGACAACGCCGGAGCTCAGCATCTTTGTAAAGCCCCTGACGTGAAGCTCGTAGATAACAAGGTCGCTGAAAGGCACTTCCTTTTTTGAGAAGTTGCCCCAGTCGAACTTATCGGTGCAGATACGCCCGTGGTAGCAGTCGCTTATCGTCGATTTCTTGCCCCAGACGCTCTGACCCGTGACGGCGCGGGCATAGGGGTCGAGGATATTGGTATGCTCATTGAACAGCAGACCCTTTTCGGGGGCAAATTCGCCCGAAAAACGGTAGCAGTATTCGATCTCGTAAATATCAAGCCCGTAGATCATGATAGCCCAGGTATCGCCGATACGGTAGCTGTCGGGTATGGGGATTATAGCGAAGGGGTCGGTCTCGCCGCGTCTGAACAGCACGACCGAGCAGCTTTTCGCGCCCATTGAGTGGATATTGAAATTCACCGCATGGAGCATAGCAGACGCGCCGTTCAGGGTATAGATACCCGGGCGGCAGTCGAAGCCCGCGATCTTGTCGGTAGCTTTATAGGTAAATGAATTCTTCAAAAAGCATCACTTCCTTATCTTAATAATATCCGGCACGGGAAGTACCGATTATTAAAAAAAGCCTTGACGGTACAAGACTTCCTTAGCGCTGACATTGCCGACGGGAAACACAGCTTGCTCCCCTGCCCTACTGACTATTATACCACAGCTCTCAATTTTTGTCAAGCTAAAACTGTTTGAAAATAAAAATGTTACAAATAACTGTTGAATTTGCACATATTCGGCAGGCTTATTTTTCGACAGGATACTTGACACTTCTGCAAAATTCTGCTATAATGATTTAGTCGGAAGTTCAAAAAAACAGGAGAACCGGTATGAATAACATAACAAACTGCATGACCATAATAAGAGCCGCCGACGCAGACGACGCGGAGGAAATTTGTGCCGTCTGCTCGGAGGATCTTGGCTATCCCTGCGAAGTATCGCTCGTCCGCACGAAGCTCCTGAACTTGGATCGCAGCCGTGAAGAGGTTTTTGCCGCTTTCATCGGCGGAAAAGCCGTCGGGTTCGTCCATATCGAAAAATATGATGTGATTTACTTTGAAACAATGGCGAATATCCTCGGACTGGCGGTAAAGGACTGTTTTCGCAGAAAGGGCGTAGCCAAAGAGCTTATGCGCGCCGCCGAAAAATGGGCTATTGACAAGGACATCGGTTTGATAAGGCTGAATTCCGGAAGCGCCCGCACAGGGGCGCACAAGTTCTACAAGGCTGTCGGCTACACGGCGGATAAGCAGCAGATGCACTTTACAAAACGACTGACAAAGGAGTTGAACCCATGAAAACAGCATTGACAATAGCGGGCAGCGATTCAAGCGGCGGCGCGGGGATTCAGGCGGACATAAAAACCATGACCGTCCACGGAGTTTACGCCATGAGCGCCGTGACCGCACTTACCGCACAAAACACGGTCGGCGTGGCGGCGGTCATGGAGTCCTCGCCCGAGTTTCTTAGCAGCCAGCTCGACTGTGTGTTCACAGATATTTTCCCCGACGCGGTGAAGATCGGCATGGTCTCGTCGGCGGGACTGATAAACGTCATCGCCGACAAGCTTAAACAGTACGGCGCAAAGAACATCGTCCTCGACCCCGTTATGGTCGCCACGAGCGGCGCTAAGCTCATAAGCGACGAGGCGGTCGGAACGCTCACCGAAAGGCTGATGCCCTTAGCGGACATCATCACGCCGAACATTCCCGAAGCGGAGGTGCTGACGGGCATTACTATTTCCTCAGCCGCCGATATGGAGAAAGCGGCACGGGAAATATTTGACAAATTCGGCTGCGCGGTGCTATTAAAGGGCGGTCACAGTTTGAACGACGCCAACGACTATCTTTTCGGCGCGGACGGCGGCAGATGGTTCGCGGGACGGCGGATAGACAATCCAAACACGCACGGCACGGGCTGCACGCTTTCGAGTGCCATTGCCTCAAACCTCGCGCTGGGCTGCGATATCCCCGAAGCGGTGGAGCGGGCGAAGCGCTATCTTTCGGGAGCGCTGTCGGCGATGCTCGATCTCGGGAAAGGCTCGGGACCCATGAATCACGCCTACGCGGTGAGCAACGAATTCTCCGACGACCGCATTTTTGACGCAATACACAGTAAGTGAACACTTTTTTGTTTATTTATTCAAATTTGAATGATATAATAGTTCTTGACCCCAGAAACGTGTACGCGGACAGCTGTATGCGCATAAAATTTGGTCAATATGTAAAATCGAACCGTTTCCGGACAGCGATCATTATTAATTAATGCCAACCGATTGTTATATGTATTCAATAATGACGGTATGCATTTTTAATATACATAAATTGTTTGTCGGAACAGGTCTAATTATGTCAAAAAAATTAAAAATATGATAGAGGATAGTATTCTTGCGTAAAACCCCTTGACATATTTGTGAGAAAATGATAAAATGATATATAGTATATCCCGCATTGACAGACACTATATTTTGTTTGTCTGCTTCGCCTGTCTCAAACCTCAATTTAACTCTTATCAAACCGCATTTTGCGGTTACACTATAATTGCGGCTTGAATATGCGAAGCTTGCTTGCGAACAAGATTTTTAAGGAAGTGACGACTTGGAAAAATATGTAATACGGGGCGGTATCCCGCTGAACGGCGAGGTCGTGATCAGCGGAGCTAAAAACGCTGCCGTTGCTATTGTTGCCGCTACGATATTATGCGATGAACCCGTAATTTTGGAAAACTGTCCGCAGATCAGCGACATTACTTTCTGCATGAAGATACTCCGCTCGATGGGCGCAGAGGTCAGAGTGCTTTCCAAAAACAAGATCTACATTGATACAAGGTCTATTGCCAAAGCCCGCGTGCCCTACGATATGGCGCGTGTTATGAGAGCTTCGTCTTATTTTCTCGGCTCTCTGCTCGGGCGCTTTCACGAGGCTCATGTCGCCCTCCCGGGCGGCTGCGATCTCGGCGACCGCCCGATAGATCAGCATCTTAAGGCGTTTACCGTGCTCGGTGCAAGAAACGACATGACAGGCGGAGAGGTCGATCTCTATGCCGACAAGCTTCTCGGCGGGCTGATCTATTTTGATATGAACAGCGTAGGCGCTACGATCAACGCCATGCTTGCCGCCTGCAAAGCCGACGGCTATACGGTCATCGAAAACTGCGCCAAGGAGCCGCACATCGTTGACGTTGCGAATTTCTTAAACTCGATGGGCGCGGATATCATGGGCGCGGGAACCGATACCATTAAGGTTCACGGCGTCAAGAGACTGCACGGCGTGGAGTACGCTATCATTCCCGACCAGATCGAGGCTGGTACGTTCATGGTCGCTGCGGCGGCTACTCACGGACGGGTCACTATAAGAAATGTTATCCCCAAGCATTTGGAGTCAATTACCGCGGTGCTGCGTCAGATAGGCGTCAGTGTTGAGGAGTATGACGACTATATAAGGATATGGACTCCGGGAGCGCTTAAGGCGACAAACATCAACACGATGCCACACCCCGGCTTCCCCACCGATATGCAGCCGCAGATCTCTACGCTGCTGACGTTGGCACAGGGCGCGAGTGTTGTTACCGACGAGATATTCTCCAACCGATTCCGCTACGTTGCGGAGCTGAGAAGAATGGGCGCCAACGCCGTTGTCAATTCCAAAGCGGTATTCATTCAGGGCGTCGAAAAGCTCCACGGAGCAGCGGTGCTTGCTCCCGATCTCAGAGCCGGCGCGGCGCTTATCATAGCCGGACTTATGGCGGACGGCATCACGGAGATCGGCGATATTCACTATATCCAGCGCGGCTACGAAAACATTGTCGAAAAATTCCGCGGACTGGGTGCCGATATCAAGCTTGTTCACTCTATCGACTATCATGAGGACGAGATCAAGATCAACGCTTGACCGTTTAAAATGCCGGCTTTCCGACGATAATCATATTGTATTTGTTTATGAATGCTATCAGGCAGGATCCTTAAAGTGTCCTGCCTGTTTTTATATCTTTTATATGGCTGATATGTCGGCTGAACATTTCCAGCCGATAATCTCTCCTTTGTTAAAAGGCAGGAATTTTTCTTCTGATTATTTCCTTTTCTTTGTAAAGATGCTAAGTTAATAGGTTAATTGCAACATATTTCCGCTTCTTATTTGCGCAGAATTGTGACCTGCTACAAAAAATATTTTTTTGCGAATTTCCTATTGACAATCGCGAAATTATAGTGTATAATATTAAAGTCGGTTGACACAGAAAACGTGAACAACCAAATCAAATGGCGCTATAGCTCAGTTGGCTAGAGCACTTGGTTCATACCCAGGGTGTCAGCGGTTCGAATCCACTTAGCGCTATTTGTTGGCCCGTTGGTCAAGAGGTTAAGACACCGCCCTTTCACGGCGGAATCATGGGTTCAATTCCCGTACGGGTCACCATTCAATGTTCTCGGAAACAGCGTAAATACGTTGTTTCCGAGTTTTTCTTTTATACTGAAAATCCGCTTTGTTCTTTATCTGTTCTTTATTTTGAAAATGCGGAGGTTTGAGCCATGGGTCAAGAAGCACCCTTCGGCTCTTTTTTCTTGCCTGAGAAATCGAGTGCTGCGCTGAGTGCATCGGAGACGTTTTCTCTGGATTCTTCTAACCTAAGACAATAAATATTACTTGTTGTAGAAACCGTCGAGTGACCTAACGCTCCCGAAACTGTCACGATGTCCACGCCCTGATTGACGAGGAGCGATGCGAACAGGTGACGGAAACTGTGCAAGCCGTAGAACGGAAGGTCGTGCTTCTCGCAAAACTCACCGAGCCAGAAGTAAGGTGTGCCGTTCTGCATAGGTTCACCGTTCCACTTGGTATAGAGCCTGTCCGTTTCTACCCACTTGTCACCGCATTTGAGAGCCTGCTCGTCCTGTTCTGACTTGTATTCTTTGAGCATATCCATGATCTCCTGCGGAAATTTGAGCGTTCTCTGCGACTTACGTGTTTTGGTGGTGTCGGTGTAAACGCCTTTCTGTGCCGTGTAGTTGCTTGTGCGGCGGACGCTGATGATGTTGTTCTCGAAATCCACGTCTTTCCATTCTAACCCTAACATCTCGCCACGTCTGAAACCGCTGTATATCATCAGGTTGAAGAAAGTGCGGTACTTCAAGGGTTCATCGTTCAGCAGAGAAAGAAATCTCTGAACCTGTTCGGGCGTATAGATTTTCTTTTCAGTCTGCTCGTTCTTGGGGAGCGTGACCTTTGAACACGGATTGTCGCTGACCACGCCCATCTTCACGGCGTATGCGAATACATCTGATACGAAGCTGAGGTTATGCCTTATCGTCTTGGGCGCGAGGGGCTTGCCTGTACGCTCGTTAGCGCCGTCCTTTGAAAGCGAATTGACAAAAGCCTGAATCTGTCTCGGAGTGATCTTGTCCATTCTCAGGTGACCGATAGCGGAATACACCCTCTTGCGGAGTTGGAGCATACGCTCATATGTGGTATTTCTGAGATTTGGCTTTGCATACTCCTCAAACCACTGTTCAGCAAACACCTCAAACTTGATAGCCTTGCTCTGATAGCCCTTGTTGCAGGCTTCCTCGAACATGACCGCCTGACGGTTCAGCTCTTTCTCGATCTGCTTCGCTGTCATTTTCGGCTCAGGTTTCCAAGTCATGGACTGTATCACCTGTTTGCCTTTGCTGTCGTAGCCACAGCTCACCCTGATGGAGTAGCTGTCGCCACGTTTCTGAATAGTTGCCATAATATGTACCTCCTCGGTAATATCACAGCGTACCTTTTCAATACCTATTGTAGCGCAATATATCGGCGTTGTCAAGGTACGCTGTAACATTTTTTCTCTTGTTCTATCTTGCGTTATTCCAGTCCCCACGATTTTTTCTTTTTAGTGGGCTGGTATTCTATCTGTTGTGCCTGCTCCCGCTGACGCTGTTCTTTTTCTTCCTGAACCATTTCTTTCGCATGCCTGAGAATATCGGGTGCTATCCTTTCAAGCATTGAATACACCTCGCTGTATCTCCTGTTTTCGGACTTGACCGTTTTCAGTTCGGA
>JAILFF010000013.1 GCA_024697705.1 Ruminococcus sp. | reverse complement strand
GTATGGCATGAAAGCGGTGATCCAGCGGGTGACGAGCGCTTCGGTTGAAGTAGGCGGCGAGACGGTCGGGAGCATCGGCGGGGGACTGCTGGTGCTTTTGGGAGCGGAGCGCGGCGATACCGAGACCGACTGCGCGAAGATAGCCGACAAGATCGTGAAATTACGCATTTTTGCCGATGGCGAGGGGAAGACGAATCTTTCGCTCGGGGACGTCGGCGGGGATATTCTGGCGGTGTCGCAGTTCACGCTTTGCGGGGATTGTTCGCACGGGAACCGCCCGTATTTCGGCGATCTGGCGGAGGAGCCGACGAGAGCGGAGTAGCTTTACGAGCTTTTCAAGCGCGAGTGTGCGGAGAGGATAAGCGGGAAAGTCGCGGCGGGGATATTCGGCGCGGAGATGAAAGTGAGCTTAGTAAATGACGGACCTTTCACGATAGTATTAAGGTGCAGAGACGGCAAAATAGAATAAGCAAATTGAAAGAATATAGCCGGATACGGCGCCGGCTCGCGCTGGCGAGGTGTCGGCATGAACGCTTCACGTTCATGCAGGGGCGAGGAGCCCCCAAGCGGGGTATGGGGCAGAGCCCCATATGCGCAGCAGGCGCATAAAAGAACCCCACAGACAAAGCAAATCACCGAAAGAAGCAGAAGCGAATAGTTCAAAAAATCGGCAATTTCATAAAAAAGCCTACCGAAAAGCACAAACGAATAAATCAGCAAGATTGTACGGAAACAAGTAAATTGCCGATTTTATTGCGCGAAAGAGCGAAGCGATTTTTGCGCAAAAGGGAAAAGCGCAAGACCGAATTAATTTGCAAGTCAGGCGGGCGGGGGCAAGCCCGCGCCCTACAATTCGATAAATACAAGCAAATTTATAAATAAAGGACAAAATCATGAACATAAAAGAAGCAAAAGAACAGATAAAAAACACCGTGACCGCGTATCTTACGAAGAATCAGAGCGGGCGGTATATGATCCCTCCGCAGAAGCAGCGCCCCGTATTTCTGATGGGACCTCCGGGTATCGGAAAAACGGCTATTATGGAACAGATCGCCTCGGAGCTCGGCATCGGTCTTCTGAGCTACTCGATGACGCATCATACGCGACAGTCGGCGCTCGGTCTGCCGATAATCAAGCAGGTCGAATTCGACGGCGTGGAGTACGACATCTCCGAATACACCATGAGCGAGATAATCGCTTCGGTGCATAAGATGATCGCCCGCTCGGGTATTCGGCACGGCATACTGTTTTTGGACGAGATAAACTGCGTTTCAGAAACGCTCACGCCGATAATGCTGCAATTTCTGCAATACAAGGTCTTCGGTATGCATTCCGTGCCAGAGGGCTGGATAGTCGTTACCGCGGGAAATCCGCCCGAGTACAACCGCTCGGTGCGCGAGTTCGACATCGCGACATGGGACAGACTTAAGCGCATCGACGTTGAGCCCGATCTCGACGCCTGGAAGGAATTTGCGTATCTGTCGGGTATTCACCCGTCTGTAATGACATATCTTGAACTGAAACCCAATAATTTCTATAAGGTCGAGACCACCGTAGACGGCAAGAGCTTCATCACCGCCCGCGGCTGGGACGACCTCAGCCAGATGATAAAGCTCTACGAAATGCATAATATTGCCATTGACAGCCGTCTTACCGCGCAGTACATACAGAACAGGCAGATAGCGCAGGATTTCGCGACTTATTACGACCTTTATGTGAAGTACCGCAGCAAGTATCAGATCGGCGACATTTTAGACGGCAAGGCGGACAGCCTGCTGAAAAGCCGCGCAAGCTCCGCGAAGTTCGACGAGCGCTACGCGATGCTCGGTATGCTGCTCGACGCGGTGATGTCCGAGATGAAGCAGGCAATGTTCACCGACGATCTGCTCGTTAAACTGCTCGGACTGCTCAAAGAGTACAAAAAGGTAAGCATGGAGCCGGGCGATCAGGTGCAGAAGCTGGCGGTAATCAGGCGCGGCGCGGAAAAGGAGCTTGACAGCCGCGTGCAGTCGCGCTCACTTTCCGAGGACGACCGCGAGCTGTATACCAAGCTGCTTGATATACTGTATAAAGATATTCTTATCGCGAAGGCGGCTCCGGGGCGTGAATTCGCGGCGGTCAAGGCGGATTTTGACTCCCGCGTAAAGGAATATGACGATTATGTCCGCAGGACAAGTGAGCGGGCGGGGAATATGTTCAGGTTCGTCAAGGAAGTGTTCAGGGAGGGTCAGGAGCTGATAATCCTTGTTACGGAACTGACGGCGAACCCGGTCAGCGCAAGGTATCTGGGACGTTACCGCATAGACGAGTATCTCAGCACGGCTGACGAGCTGGTGTTCCATAAGCGCAATGTCGAGATCTTGCAGGAGATCACGGAGCTTAAGCTTGACGAGTGACCGCCTGCGCGGGGGCGTTTACGCGGGTGCGGTTTGCGTATCGTTGAGATTTGTTCCGCGGTCTTGATAAGAACAGTGTCCTTAAAAATGCACGGGCAAGCCGTTCACGGACATTCGCAGACAGCGTAAAAAACTCTGCTTTTATTAGTAAAATAATTGTTAAAATGCTTGACAGAGATAGGCTGTTGTGATATGATATAAGTTAGGATTGTACCGCAATATTTGACAGCTTTCCGCGCAAAAAACGGTTAGCGGAATTGACATGGAGGAGAAAGAAATGAAAAAAATCGGCGTACTTACAAGCGGCGGCGATGCTCCCGGAATGAACGCGGCAGTTCGTGCCGTTACCAGAGCTGCTCTCGCAAAGGGAATGAGTGTTCTCGGCATAAAAAGAGGTTATGTCGGACTTCTTAATAGAGAATATGTGGAAATGACCGCAAGGAGCGTTTCGGGTATCATTCAGCGCGGCGGTACCTGCCTTTATACCGCAAGATGTCCCGAATTTGCCACAATGGAAGGCGTGCTTAAGGGCAAGGCTGCCTGCGAGGAACTCGGTCTTGAGGGTCTCGTAGTTATCGGCGGCGACGGCTCGTTCAGAGGAGCGGGCGACCTTTCGGGCGCGGGAATCCCCTGCGTAGGTATCCCCGGCACCATCGACAACGACATTCAGTGTACAGAATATACCATCGGTTATGATACCGCTATGAACACCTGCGTTGATATGATAGACAAGCTCCGCGATACCATGCAGTCGCACAACCGCTGCTCGGTAGTTGAGGTAATGGGCAGACGCGCAGGCTATATGGCAGTCAACGTGGCTCTTGCGGTAGGCGCAGAGGCTTGCCTTACTCTCGAAAGAGAATACGACCTTGAAGCCATCGCCGCTAAGATGACCGCTACCGCTCAGTCGAAGGACGGCAAGCATCATTTCATCATCGTTGTTGCCGAGGGCGTTGGTCAGACCGAAGCTATCGCCAGACAGATCCAGGAAATGACAGGTATCGAGGCGAGAGCGACGATCCTCGGTCACGTTCAGAGAGGCGGCTCGCCTACACTTCGCGACAGAGTTCTCGCTACCGAGATGGGCTATCACGCCGTTGAGCTGCTCGAAAAGGGCATCGGCAACAGGATCGTTGGTCTTAAGGACGGTCAGGTCTACGATATCGACCTTAAGGAAGGTCTTGCAATGAAGAAGCCTTTCCTTGACAGAAGATACGATATCTTCTACGATACCGCTTATTGATTTTTGACTATTGTTAGCATTAACAGAGTAGGATAGTGCGCGTTAAGTGCCCGGCGGACGGGGAGTTGCCGTCGGGACGAAAAGGGTAAGGCTTCTGCGGAAACCCCAGCCCTTGCGGTGTGCTGTCCGCATCCCGCTGAATGTGTAATTTAAAGCTCTTTACAAAAATGCCTTGAATTATGCACGAAGCAATCGGCTCGTAACGCATAAAGGAGGTAATTTTTATGAAGAGCTTTTTTTCTATGTTTGGAAAGTCGGCTAAGGAGCTGACTAACCCTGTCAATCTTGTCAAGGTGGGAATGTTGATCGCCATTTCGATGGTGCTGGAGATGTTTTCCATCGACCTTACGTTCGTGAAGATCAATTTCGCGTTCCTTGCTATCGCGGTGATCGGTATGCTGTTCGGTCCGACGGTGGGCTTTGTCGCGGGTCTCGCCTGCGATATCGTGGGCTTTATCGCGCACCCGAGCGGGGCGTTCATTCCCGTTTATACGCTTGTGGCGGGCTTGCAGGGGCTTATCTACGGCATCGTCCTCTACTCGAAGCAGGACGGTCAGTGGGTAGCAAGTGACGACGCGGGCGAGCGCAAGTCGGTCAAGGGACTTGATGTCACGCTGTTTATACGTGCGGTCATCGCGAGACTGCTTGACGTGGTTATTATAAATCTTGTGATAAATACCAGTCTTAACCTGCATTTCGGATATATCCACGCGGATTCGTACAGTGCGGCGATCGTTGCAAGAGTGGCGAAGAACGTTATCGAGCTTGCGGCGGATATCCCGCTGCTGTTCGCGCTGCTGCCCGCGGCTCTTGTTGCGCACAGAAAGACAGGCGGGCTGAAAAAGAAGTCTGCCGCGTAAGCTGATACCGCCGTCCGCCGAAGGTCTCTTTTTGCCGAGGGGGTGTCCGTAATGTCGGAAAAGTCCCGAAAAAAATTCACCAAAAGACAGATCAGTATGAAATCGCTCTTCGCCGATTCCGTAAGGGAACTCCTGTCGGTGAGGACGTTTGTCATGCTTGCCGCGATGACCGTCGGCGCTGTTGTGCTGGGCAGTCATTTCCGCATGGTGATAAACGAGGACCTCCGCGTGAGCTTTACGTTCATCTGCATTATGGCGGTGGCTGTGCTTTACGGGCCCGTGCCGTGTATGCTGATGAATACAATTACGGACATTACGATATATCTTCTCGATAAAAATGAGATACGCGATTACAGCTTGGCTGTTCTTTCGGTAAAGCTGATCGTTTCGTGCTTTTACGGGATGCTGTTATATAAAAAGTATTACGGCAGCTTCGGCTATCTTAAGCGCTTGGAGGATTTTTTCCCCGAGTGCGTCGCCGAAAACGTCGATATCGCAGTAAGAAGCGTTTTCGCGAGGACGGGCGCTGTGCTTGTCGGTAATATCGTGCTGAATTCGGCGGTGCTTTACAGGCTTTACCATAACGGAAAATTCCCGTTTATCTCGGGCGGCGATTGGAAGATCTTTTACCGTTGGTTCAAGCCGCGGCTTGATACGAACATGAAAATGCTGCCCTTCGAGCTGCTGATCGTGTTCATGTTCATGCCGATCATCAACGTGGTATATATGCTCGTTTGCTGCGGTTTTCGTCGGCTCTGCGGCGGAAAAACAAAAAGTTAACGTGATATTTATTGATTTTTATTCTCACCTGTGCTATAATGGTATAGGTGAGATTTTTTATAGAATTAGTCAGGCGAATGTTGTCCTATTCGGGCAGCGCTCGCCGTTTAGTGCTTGCATGAAAAAAGGAGTATGAAAAATGTCGATTTGGGACGCATTTGACAGGATAAGCCGCGGCAGTCAGCCGCAGGGCGGAAAGATCGAGTTCATTATCGCGGGGCTCGGAAATCCCGGAATACAGTATGAAAACAGCCGTCATAACGCGGGTTTCATGGGCGTTGCGGCTTTGGAAGAGAAGTTCGGCTTCAAGGCGAACAAGCACAAATTCCACGCGCTTGTTGGCGAAGCGGACATCGGCGGCAAGCGCGTGCTTGTTATCAAGCCCGAGACTTACATGAATAATTCGGGCGAGGCTATCGCGGAGGCGATGAGCTTCTACAAGATCGGCATCGAGAATACGCTTGTTATTTTTGACGATATCTCGCTGGAGCCGGGGCATATCCGTATTCGCCGAAAGGGGAGTGCGGGCGGTCATAACGGTTTGAAGAGCATCATTGCGCTGTGCGGCGGGGAGGATTTTCCGCGTATAAAGCTTGGCGTGGGAGCGAAGCCGCACCCCGATTACGATCTTGCGGACTGGGTCTTGGGAAAGTTTGGCGAGGAGCAGCAGAAGGCGTTTGACAGCAGGCTCTCGGACGTTTGTTCGGCTGCGGAGATGATAGTCAAGGGCGATATTTCGGGCGCGATGAATCTGTACAATAAATAAAGCCGACCGTTTCGACGCATTTTTGTCCGCTGTCACTTGTTATTTGTATTATAGGTGTTACTATGAACATTTTTGATCGAATTCTGAACAAAACCGGCTTTTACGGCGACCTCTACAACACGCTTAAAGGCGGCTATACCCCCCTCGCCGTGTCGGGCGTGGCGGCTGTCCACAAGGCGCATATTGCCGCCGCCTTCTCTGCCGATACCCCTGTGCTGCTCGTCTGCGCCGACGAAGCCGCCGCCGTCAAGGCTGCCGCCGATATAAATACGCTCTGCGGCAAGGTCACTGCCTGCGTTTTCCCCGAAAAGGAGTACGTCCTCGCTTCAATGGAGGGCGCTTCGCAGGAGTACGTCCACCGCCGCATCGAAGCCCTTTCTCTCGTGCTTTCGGGCGCCTGCCGCGTGCTTTGCGTGAGTACGCAGGCAGCGGCACAGGCGACCGTTCCGCCCGATGTGCTGGAAAAGTATTCCTTTAAGCTGTCCGTCGGCGACGAGATCGACCTCAAAGACCTCACCGACCGCCTTATCGCGGGAGGCTACGAGCGCTGCGAGATGGTCGAGGGTCAGGCGCAGTTCTCGGTGCGTGGTTCGGTCGTGGATATTTTTCCCGTCAGCGAGCGCGAGCCTGTGCGTATCGAGTTATGGGGCGACGAGATCGACAGCGCCGCGCATTTCGATACCGAGACTCAGCGACGCTCCGACCCGCTTGATTCCGTCTGCGTTTACCCCGCTTTAGAGGTGATCTTCCCCTCAAAGGAGGAGTTCTGCGCCCGCATCGACAAGCTGTCAAAGGGGCTGCGCAGCAAGCACGCCGACGTTATCCGTGCTCACCTCATGCGTGACCGCGAGTACGCCGAAAGCGGGCTGACACTCTCGAATCTCGATAAGTATTATACTTTGGCTTATGAAAAGCCCGCGTTCGTTTTCGATTATTTTGAAAAGGGCGTGTGCCTGCTTTCGGAATTTACCTCGGGAAGCGAGAACCTGCGCAGCGCGTCGGATATTTTTAACGAAGATCTGAAACTGCTGTACGAAAGCGGCGTTATGTTCAAGAAGCTCGAAGGCTTCAGGCTCGACGAGGGCGATATGCTGATGCGGGCGCTTGGGCTGCCGTGCGTTTTCCTCGATACTTTCATGCGGCAGAATTTCGATGTAAAGTTCAAAAGGCTTTTCAACACCGACTGCAAGCAGACTGCGGGCTGGGGCGGCAGCATGAGCGCCCTCCGCGAGGAGCTTGACGAGCTTGTAGAGAACGGCTATACCGTCGTGCTGCTTGCGGGCTCCGAAAAAACGCTGCCGATAATCGTTGACGACCTGAAAGAATACGGCTTTGACGCGGGCGTCCTTTCGCAGGACGAGAATAATTCGCCTATCGAGCCGAAGCGCGTTTACGTCATGACGGGCTCGCTTTCGGCGGGCTTTGACTACCCCGACGCGGGCTGTGCGGTCATCACGCAGATGAAGGCGCTCAACATCACCTCGAAAAAGAAAAAATCCCGCCACAAGCCCGGCGAGGAGATCCATTCGCTGAACGATCTGAAATTCGGCGATCTCGTTGTTCACTCGCTGCACGGCATCGGGCGGTTCGAGGGCATACGCAACATCGAAAGCGGCGGTGTTCGCAAGGATTACATCACAATTAAATATGCAGGCACAGATGTTCTTTATGTGCCTGTTACTCAGCTCGACCTCGTTTCGCGGTATGTCAGCGGCGCTTCGGACGACAAGCAGGTGAAGCTTCATAAGCTTGGTTCGGCGGAGTGGCAGCGCACGCGCACCCGAGTAAAGACTGCTGTCCGCGATATGGCTGAGGAGCTGACGAAGCTCTATGCCGAGCGGCAGTTAGCGGCGGGTTACGCCTTCTCGCCCGACAACGACTGGCAGGCGGATTTCGAGGAGCGCTTTGATTACGCCGAGACCGACGATCAGCTGCGGTGCATACAGGAGATCAAGACCGATATGCAGAAGCCCGTGCCGATGGACAGACTTCTTTGCGGCGACGTGGGCTTCGGAAAGACCGAAGTAGCGCTCAGGGCGGCGTTCAAGTGCGTGCTTGATTCAAAGCAGGCAGCGATACTCGTTCCGACGACGGTGCTGGCGTGGCAGCATTATCAGACGGCGATCAAGCGGTTCGAGCATTTCCCGATAAAGGTGGAGCTGCTTTCGCGCTTTCGCACGCCGTCGCAGCAGCAGGCGATAATCCGCGAGCTGAAACGCGGCACGATAGACATAATCATCGGCACGCACCGTCTTGTCTCAAAGGACGTGGGCTTCAAGGATCTCGGACTGGTAATTATTGACGAGGAACAGCGATTCGGCGTGGCGGCGAAAGAGAAGCTCAAGGAGCTGTTCAAGGGAGTAGACGTTCTGACCCTTTCGGCAACGCCCATTCCGCGAACGCTGAACATGGCGCTGTCGGGCATACGCGATATGTCGGTCATAGAGGAGCCGCCGCAGGACAGGCGACCGATCCAGACCTACGTGGTCGAGCAGGACATGGGCGTTATCGGGCAGGCGATCTCGAAGGAGCTGCGGCGCGGCGGGCAGGTGTACTACATTCACAACCGCATCGACACGATCTACCGCACGGCGGAGCAGCTCTCAAAGCTGATACCCGGTGTGCGGGTCGGCGTGGCGCACGGAAAGCTGAACGAAAACGAACTCAGCGAGATATGGCGGCAGCTCATAGAGGGCGAGATAGATGTGCTTGTCTGCACGACGCTTATCGAAACCGGCGTTGACGTGCCTAACGTCAACACGCTAATCATCGAGGACGCGGACTATCTCGGGCTTTCGCAGATGCACCAGCTCAGAGGGCGCGTCGGGCGTTCGAGCAGAAGAGCCTATGCGTACCTTATGTTCAGGCGCGGCAAGATCTTAAGTGAAATCGCAACCAAGCGTCTCGAAGCGATAAAGGAGTATACGCGGTTCGGGTCGGGCTTTCATATCGCCATGCGCGACCTGGAGATACGCGGCGCGGGAAGTATTTTGAGCGGCAGGCAGCACGGTCACATGGAGGCGGTCGGGTACGATCTTTATCTGCAAATGCTTAACGAAGCTATTGCCGAACAAAAGGGCGAAGCTCCGCCGCCGTCGCCGGAAGACTGCCTTATCGACATAATGATAGATGCGTTCATCCCTTCTACATATATCGAGAGCGACACGCTTCGCATCGACGCTTACAGGCGAATCGCGTCTATCGTGACGGAGGAGGACAGCCGCGACGTGCTCGACGAACTGATCGACCGATACGGCGACCCGCCTAAGCCTGTCATGGGCTTGATAAACGTGGCGCTTGTGCGGAATTCGGCAGCGTCGATGGGTATAAAAGAGATAACTCAGCGCGGCTCGAAAGCGGTGTTCCAACTTCGCGAGCTAAAGCCCGCAATGGCACCCAAGCTGCTGAACGTCTACGGAAAGCGGCTGAAATTCATTCAAGGCGACGAACCGGGATTCTCGGTGGAGGTACGCCCCGGTCAGCCGATGTCGGAGCTTATCGCGGAGGTAGCGTCGGCGCTGAAAGGGTAAGCTTTTGCTTTTACGATCGGGGTAGATCGTTTTATCGTTTTATTGATAGATTTTGACGGATACTGTTATTTATGCAGTATCCGTCTTTTTTCAAGCTATAAATCGCGGGTGCAATTGAAAAGCTCCCTGCGATTGTAAGCGACGGAACGGAGCGCCCCGCGAAACGAGCCGTCCGCCCGAGGACAAAAAAAGCCGTGCAGTCCGAAGACCGCACAGCCTTAATTACAAGTTATAAATTACCTAAAAGGCAAAAATTACTCGTTGATCTTGGTAACAACGCCGGAACCAACAGTTCTGCCGCCCTCACGGATAGCGAAGCGGAGACCTTCCTCGATAGCGATAGGAGTGATGAGCTCAACGTCCATAGCTACGTTGTCGCCGGGCATACACATTTCCTTGTCAGCAGGAAGAGTGATAACGCCGGTAACGTCGGTGGTTCTGAAATAGAACTGAGGTCTGTAATTGTTGAAGAAAGGAGTATGACGTCCGCCCTCTTCCTTCTTCAGAACGTAAACCTGACCCGAGAACTTGGTGTGGGGATGAATGCTGCCGGGCTTGCAGAGAACCTGTCCTCTCTCAACCTGGTCTCTGGTGATACCACGGAGAAGAGCACCAACGTTATCGCCTGCCTCGCAGAAGTCCAAAGTCTTTCTGAACATCTCAAGACCGGTAACAACAGTGGTCTGCTTTTCGTCGGAAAGACCAACGATCTCAACCTGCTCGTTGACATTGAGACGGCCTCTCTCTACTCTGCCGGTAACAACGGTACCACGGCCGGAAATGGTCATAGTATCCTCGATAGGCATAAGGAAGGGCTTAGCATCGTCTCTCTCAGGAGAAGGAATGAACTCGTCAACAGCTTTCATGAGGTCGAGGATCGGCTTGTAAGCCTCGTTGCTGAGATCATCGGGAGCTTCAAGAGCAGCCAGAGCGGAACCAACGATGATAGGAGTATCGTCGCCGGGGAAGTCGTAGGTGTTGAGAAGATCGCGGATATCCATTTCAACGAGCTCAAGAAGCTCGGGGTCGTCAACCTGGTCTGCCTTGTTCATGAAAACAACGATAGCAGGAACGCCAACCTGACGGGCAAGAAGGATATGCTCTCTGGTCTGAGCCATAGGACCGTCGGAAGCAGCAACTACGAGGATAGCGCCGTCCATCTGAGCGGCACCGGTGATCATGTTCTTAACGTAGTCGGCGTGTCCCGGACAGTCAACGTGAGCATAGTGACGAGCGTCAGTCTCATACTCAACGTGAGCGGTATTGATGGTAATACCTCTCTCTCTCTCCTCAGGAGCCTTATCGATCATATCGTAAGCCTCATACTTAGCCTGACCCTTCATAGCGAGAGTCTTGGTGATAGCTGCGGTAAGAGTGGTCTTGCCGTGGTCAACGTGGCCGATAGTACCGATGTTTACGTGGGGTTTGGTTCTTTCAAATTTTGCCTTTCCCATGGGAAATTCCTCCTTTAAATAAATTTGTATTCGTGATACATACCTATAAGATATATTATAGCACAAATTTCACAGTTTTGCAAGGGGTTTTGAAAAAAATTTCCGAAAAAATTCCGATATTTCATAAAATCCCTGCAAAACCGCGTTATTTGGTTATTTCTTTGAATCAGTCGGACTGCCTTTCGGCTTAGTCCTCCTTCTTTCTTTGGCTTACGATCTTCTCGGAGATGTTCTTCGGTACCTCGGTGTAGCTGTGAGGCTCCATCGTGTACTGACCACGACCCTGAGTATTCGATCTCAGAGAGTTGGAGTAACCGAACATTTCACTCAGCGGAACGAGAGCGTCGATCTGAACAGCACCGGGGCGTGTTTCCTGACCGAGGATCTGTCCGCGTCTCGAAGACAGGTCGCCGATAACGGTACCGGTATAATCGTCCGGAACGATAACAGTTACCTTCATGATAGGCTCAAGGATAACGGGGTCTGCCTTGCGCATAGCCTCCTTGAACGCCATAGAACCTGCGAGCTTGAATGCGAGCTCGGAGGAGTCAACCTCGTGATAAGAACCGTCGTACAGCTCTACCTTGACGTCAACGACCTTGTAGCCTGCGAGAACGCCGCTTTCCATAGCACCCTTGATACCTGCGTCAACAGCGGGGATATATTCCTTCGGGATAGAACCGCCGACAACGCTGTTGATGAACTCGTAGCCCTTGCCGGACTCGTTCGGTTCAACGTTGATCTTAACGTGACCGTACTGACCGGAACCACCGGACTGCTTCTTGTACTTGTAGTCAACGTTAGCCTTGGTGCGGATAGTCTCCTTGTAGGATACCTGGGGAGCTCCGACGTTAGCCTCTACCTTGAACTCACGGAGAAGTCTGTCAACGATGATCTCAAGGTGCAGCTCGCCCATGCCGGCGATGATGGTCTGACCGGTCTCTTCATCGGTAAAGGTTCTGAAGGTCGGGTCTTCTTCGGCAAGCTTGGAGAGAGCAATGCCCATCTTCTCCTGACCTGCCTTGGTCTTGGGCTCGATAGCCAGCTGGATAACAGGCTCCGGGAACTCCATAGACTCAAGTATTACGGGAGCCTTGGGGTCGCAGAGGGTGTCACCGGTAGTGGTGTTCTTAAGACCGATAGCCGCAGCGATATCGCCTGCGTATACCTGCTTGATCTCCTTGCGCTGGTTGGAGTGCATCTGAACGATACGTCCGATACGCTCGCTCTTGCCCTTGGTAGCGTTGAGAACTTCGCTGCCTGCCTCGATAACGCCCGAATAAACGCGGAAGAAGCAGAGCTTTCCTACGAACGGGTCGGTAGCGATCTTGAATGCGAGAGCCGAGAAAGGCTCGCTGTCGCTGGAAGGACGCTCGCACTCTTCACCGGTATCGGGGTTTACACCCTTGATGTGGTCGATGTCGGTAGGGGCGGGCATATAGTCAACGATAGCGTCGAGCAGCTTCTGAACGCCCTTGTTTCTGTAAGAGGTACCGCAGCAAACGGGAACCATCGTGTTGGCAATGGTAGACTTTCTGATAACAGCCTTCATCTCATCGATAGTGATCTCTTCGTCGGCGAAATACTTCTCCGCGAGAGCGTCATCTACCTCTGCAAGGTGCTCGATCAGGTTGGTTCTGTATTCCTCAGCCTTTTCCTGCATATCCTCGGGAATGTCGGTAACTTTGATATCCGTGCCGAGATCGTTGGTGTAGATATACGCCTTCATCTCAAGCAGGTCAATAAGACCTACGAACTCTTCCTCAGCGCCGATAGGCAGCTGGATCGGAACAGCGTTCGTGTGAAGTCTTGTTTCGAGCATATTGAGTACGTTGTAGAAATCCGCACCCATTATGTCCATTTTGTTTACATATACCATTCTCGGAACCTTATAGTTGTCAGCCTGGCGCCAAACCGTTTCGGTCTGGGGCTCAACGCCGCCCTTGGCGCAGAGAACGGTAACGGAACCGTCGAGTACACGGAGAGATCTTTCAACCTCAACGGTGAAGTCAACGTGTCCCGGAGTGTCGATGATGTTCATTCTGTAACGCTTCTTGGCGTCATGGTCATAGGTAGGAGTCCAGTAAGCGGTTGTAGCCGCGGAGGTGATGGTTATACCTCTCTCCTTTTCCTGCTCCATCCAGTCCATCGTGGAAGCGCCGTCGTGAGTTTCACCGATCTTGTAGTTTACGCCCGTATAAAACAGGATACGCTCGGTAGTAGTGGTCTTACCGGCATCAATGTGTGCCATGATACCGATATTTCTGGTATCCTGTAAGGAACAATCTCTTGCCATAAAAGCCTCCTGTCAGATTACCATCTGTAATGAGCAAATGCCTTGTTGGCTTCTGCCATTCTGTGAGTTTCGTCGCGCTTCTTGCAGGAGCCGCCCTCACCCTTAATAGCGGCGAGGATCTCGGCTGCCAGCTTTTCCTTCATTGTGTCCTCGTTTCTCTCGCGAGAATACTTGGTGATCCAACGAAGTCCGAGAGTCTGACGACGGTCGGGACGAACCTCCATAGGAACCTGATAGGTAGCACCGCCGACGCGGCGAGCCTTAACTTCAAGCTCGGGCATGATGTTTTCCATAGCCTCTTCAAATACTTCGAGAGCGGGACGACCGGTCTGCTCTGCAACGATCTCAAAAGCACCGTAAACGATCTTCTGAGCTACGCCCTTCTTACCGTCGAGCATGATGTTGTTTACCAGTCTGGTAACGAGCTTGGAATTGTATACCGGATCTTCCAGTACGTCTCTCTTTGTAACCTTACCTCTTCTGGGCACTGTAATTCCCTCCTTCACAATAAATGAATTCACAGGTACTCGCTTCACGGGCTTGCCCCGTGACCCCGTTCAGTGTAAAGCGGCAAGGTGTTATATATATAACACACCGCATTCACTGTGGTCTTCGCAGTTTAAATGCGACAATGAGTTTTAACCTTAATTAGCTGATGCGCGTCTTTCCGCGCTGTCTCACGGCTTGTCCTAAGCAGAAATTATTTTCCGGAAATTGATTTCGCAGAAATTATTTTCCCGCCTTAGGTCTCTTAGCGCCGTACTTGGAACGAGCCTGCATTCTCTTGGCAACGCCCTGAGCATCGAGAGTACCTCTGATGATGTGGTAACGGGTACCGGGGAGGTCCTTTACACGTCCGCCTATGATGAGGACAACGCTGTGTTCCTGGAGGTTGTGTCCGATACCGGGAATGTAAGCGGTAACTTCGGTACCGTTGGTAAGCTTAACTCTTGCGATCTTACGCATAGCGGAGTTCGGCTTCTTGGGGGTAGCGGTTCTTACTGCGGTGCAGACACCTCTCTTCTGGGGGCAGCTCTGGTCAATCACTCTCTTCTTCTTGGAGTTGTAACCCTTCTGAAGTGCGGGAGCGGTGGACTTGGTCTCGAAGCTGTCTCTTCCCTTTTTAACGAGCTGGTTAAAGGTAGGCATTGATCTCTCTCCTTTCATTATAAAATAACATAAAATCAGTACGCCGTCC
>JAILFF010000299.1 GCA_024697705.1 Ruminococcus sp. | reverse complement strand
GCTGAACACCAAGGAAAGCAGCGGCTTTATGACCTGGCTGAAATTCGAGGATAATGTTTCATTTAAGGTAGGGGATACCGTTATGAGCGGTTCTACGCTGAACATGATCGACTATGACGGCTCGTACTATTTCTTTATAGGAGAGATAGAAGAAATGACCGGCATGGTAAGGTTTGACAGCAATTACATACCGAGGATACTCGAAGCGGCGGGAGTCGGCGGCTGATCCTTGCCGAAATGCCGCGATCAAATGAGTTTATGAGGGAATGAAATGACTTACGAGGAATATCTTGAAAAGAACAACACTCTAACCTACACAAACGTCGGTGTGAGCATGATGCCGCTGCTTAGGCAGGGGAGAGACCTTTTCACCATCACGAAAAAGACCGTTCGGCGGTGCAAAGCGGGCGACGTGGTGCTTTACCGCCGTCCCCCGAACAAATACGTACTTCACCGCATAATCGCAGTACGCCCGAATGATTATGTCATTCTGGGTGACAACTGCATCGGCAGGGAGTACGGCATCAAGGACAGCGACATTCTCGGCGTTATGACAAGCTTTGTCCGAAACGGCAGGACTTATTCGGTGAAAGACCTCCCTTACCGTATCTATTCGGCGTATATCATGAATACTATACCGATACGCATTTTTATAAAGAAGGCGGTCATCAGAGTGAAGGTCTTTGTGAAAAAGATCATTTACGGAAGAAAATAAAATTTCAGCAAAAAACGGGATCAATGAATTATTGACAGAAAAGAGTATTTGAACGCGATCAAGGACGTGATCTATCTTACGTACTGCGCGGTAAACGAACGTAAGCCGAGCGAGACCAGGCTTAAAAAGATGGAGCTTTCCGCTGTTTTACAAGCATAAGATACTGCTCCCGCTGCTGCCTTTTTACAGAACGTTTCGTGCTGTGAGATCGGGCAGCTTCAAAAAAGAGGCAAATGCAATAAAGAATGTAAAAAATAAATAACGAGTATAAAAACAATTCGGAGGCGTTTTACCGCCTCCGAATTGTTTTATATGGGTACTCCGCCCCCAACCCCTCTAAAAATGGGACAGAGCACTCTGACCTCCGTTCCGTTTTGCGAAACTTACGGTCGGCGTTTGCGATTTAAACGGTCTTTATCTGACCGATCGGGATATCTTCTGCAAGCCTGACAAACGGCTTGATTTATAATGGGTGCTCTGCCCCCAACCCCTCTAAAAATGGGGCAGAGCACCTGACCTTCGTTCCGATTTGCGGAATTTACGGTCGGCATTTGCAATTTTTACGGTCTTTTATCAAACCGATACGCTTTTCAGGCGGCTGACGCTGCTTTTCCGGGATCTTGCCTCACGGGCGAATATCACAAAATACGCCGCGGCGTTGATGATAAGCGCACCCGTCCAGGCAAATATCTCCGCGACTGCCGTTGCCCTGAATCCGATACTGTCGGTAAGAAAGATGATAGCGCCTATCCTGAGACCCATTTCGGCAATACCCGAAAGCATGGGTACGAACGGGAAGCCCATTCCCTGCACGGCGTTCCTTATCACGAAAAGCATATCCACGGCGAAGATCATTACCCCGCACATCGGCAGAAACTGCGCCGCGTGAGAGATCTGTTCGCTGCCGTTAAGTATCATTCCTGCAAGCTGCTTCGGGAAAAATACCATCAGCACGGCGGAGACCGCGTAGGTGACGCCCGAAATACCCAGGCAGACCTTCAGACCGTCCTTTATTCTGTCAAAGCGCTTTGCGCCGTAATTCTGGCTGGTGTAGGACGACATAGCGGCTCCCGCGGTCGCGGCGGGCTGCATGAACATATTGAGATATCTGCTGCAAGCCGAATAAGCGGAGGTGAAAGCAACTCCCATGCCGTTGACGAAATACTGCACTACCATGCAGCCGACGGCGGTTATCGAATTCATAAGCGCCATAGGCATTCCGTTTTCGAGAAGCACCGCGTACATTTTGCCGTCGGGGGCAAAGTCTTCTCTTGTGAGCTTCAATATTTCAAGCTGTCTTAACTTGTTGAGACAGAACAGCCCCGAGAATACCTGAGATATTATCGTTGAAGCCGCAGCGCCCGCTACTCCCCAGCGGAACACGAAAATAAACAGCGAATTGAGCGCGATGTTCATGAACGAGGATATCACGATAGCCTTAAGCGGAGTTTTGCTGTCACCCAGAGCGCGTAAAACGCCCGAACACATATTATATGATACGGTAGCGAACAGACCGCCGAAAAGGATATGTCCGTAAAGAAGACTTTCCTCGATTATTTCGCTGCCTGTCTGCAAAAGAACAAGTATGTTTCTCAGCTGAAAAACACTGAACAGCGTGAGGAGGAAGGTTATCCCGATGGCGAGAGTGATCGAATGAGCCACCGCCCGCCGCAGCTTTGCGTTATCCTTTTCCCCGAAGCTCTGCGCTATAAGTATGGAAAATCCGTTTGAAAGACCCATTGAAAAGCCTATTATCAGAAAGCAAAGGGAAGACATATTTCCCACCGCCGCAAGGGAGTTATCCCCAAGTCCCTTGCCGACTATGGCGGTATCCGCGAACGAATACAGCTGTTGGAGGGTATTTGTCATCAGCAGCGGGAAGAAAAAGCCGAGTATCAGCTTTTTGGGGTCGCCCTGTGTAAGGTCGGTAGTATTTCTCATGAAAATCCCCCTTTTATCTATTGATTTTTGTGAAGATTTGTGGTATCATAATAATATATACCTTTTCGCGAAAGGAGTATCAAAGCTTATGAGTTCTCTTTTTGAAAAGCAGGACAGCCTCAATTCTCCGATAGAAACATTTCTGTTTGACAGTGTGAAAAATCCTTTACCCGTGAGACAGCACTGGCATTACTTTGCCGAATTTCTTTATGTTGTCAGCGGGACCGCCGCCGTTACCTGTGACGACTTGTCTTGCAGCGTTTCGGCGGGCGAGCTTATAATACTTTACCCTTCGGCTGTTCATTCCGTATATTCCACGGACAGCGAGCCGCTTCAATTTATCGGATTGAAATTCGATCCCGTGATATTTCCGAACACCTCGTCATACGCGCCTTCCGTAACGGCTGTTTTCAGATATGCCCGCGCAAATGATATGCAGATACATTTCGGGGCGGAACAGGCGGAGTCGCTTAACTGCCGCGAGATATTCTGCGACTGCCTTAAAGAGACCGAGCAGTTTCTTTACGGCAGGGACATCATGCTCCGTGCGAATATCTACAAGATCATTTTCGGGATAATCCGTCTGTGGGTCGATGCGGGGCTTGATATGAACAGATGCCCCGTAAATACCGCGAACATATACGGCATAGAGAATATCGCCGAATATATCGACAAGCGTCTTGAAGAGAAGATCCGCGTAGCCGACATCGCCGAGAAGTGCCACATGAGCTATTCGGGCTTTGCGGCGAAATTCCGCGAGCAGTACGGCATGAGCTGCAAGGAGTATATTGAACGAATGAGGATATTCAAATCCGAGGAATATCTGCTTTTTACCGACCACGATCTGACGTTTATCAGCCAGCAGACAGGCTTTTCGGATTGCAGTCATTTTATCCGCACATTCAGGAAATACCGCGGTCAGACGCCGAAGCAGTTCCGCATGAAGAGCCGCGGAAGGGAGTGAACCTTGTATCAATATTATAGCACTTTATTCCCGAAAAAAATATTATCTTTGACCGTAAAAATAGAATAAATCTATTGACATTTTTTCAGACCATTGAAATGACAAGTTATTTTTGATATACTTTTATC
>JAILFF010000281.1 GCA_024697705.1 Ruminococcus sp. | reverse complement strand
ATCGAAAAGCACCACAATCAGAAGCTCGACGCCCCGAGCGGCACGGCGCTGATGCTTGCCGACGCGATAAACGACACTCTCGAAACCAAGTGCAGCTACGTCTACGACCGCCATTCGGTACGCGCCAAGCGCACCAAGACCGAGATCGGTATGCACTCGATACGCGGCGGCACGATCGTCGGCGAGCATGAGATACTCTTTGCGGGGCGCGACGAGGTAATCTCGCTCAAGCACGAGGCACATTCCAAGAGCGTGTTTGCGGTAGGCTCGGTGAACGCGGCGGTATTCCTCAAGGGCAAGGACAAGGGTCTGTTTGCCATGAGCGATATGCTTGCGGAAGCGTGATCTTTTGTAAAACATCAATAATATAGCAAGCAGCTGTCCGATGTTTTGGATAGCTGCTCGCTTTTACGGTAAGCAACAATAATTAAATGTAGGGCGGGGGCTTGCCCCCTACGCCGAAAGCCCTACCCTCCGACAGAACGGCGGGGGAAAGCCCCCAGCCTACAAGCTCAATAAATACTCATAATAATAAAGCAGCTGTCCAATATTTCAGACAGCTGCTTTATTTATTTCACATACGGCACGCCTTTAAGCCTTGCCAGCTCCTTCGGTCTCGGAAGTCTCCGCAAATACTTATAACACCGCAGATATTCCTTATAAACCGCATTGAACTCCTCGTCCGTCGGCGTATACCCTCCGAACGCCGTCCGCTCAAACAGGTCGAACAGCTGCTCGGGAACAACCGTGCGCGTTTCTTTGAGATACTCTCCGAGCATCTTGACCGTGTACGCCGAATAGTCCTCCTTCGTGGAGAATTTTATCAGCCGAAGCACATTTGCGTAAAGCATCAGCGTGCGCTTTGTCGGGTCGGCAAAACGAAGCTTTATGCGGAATATCCCCTCGATTATCCTGTCGAGCAGCACGATGAAGATTATCACAAACGCTACGATGATAACTACGATGAACCTGCTGAGTATCCTTAAGAACAGCTCCATGTCGAAGCCGCCCTCTTCTTCCTCGGGAATGACCATGTAATCGGAGACCGTCGGGTCGAAGGTCAGCCAGCCCGCACACGGGATATATACCTCCACAAAAGCGTGAGCGTGTCCGTCGCGGACGAGAAAAGCTCCTGTGTCGGTCATTTCGTATGCCGAAAAGCCCTCGACGTACCTCGCGGGGAGATCGACCGCCCTCGCCATGAGCGTCATAGCCGTCGCATAGCTCGCGCAGTAGCCCTTTTTGCTCTCGAAAACGAAATACTCTATCGAGTCGTCGGGCGGAACGTAATCCAGCGAGTATTCAAAATCGTTGTCTTCAAAATAGCTTTCAAGCACCAGCGCCTTTTCAAAGTCGGATTTGCAGTCCTTTGTCAGATCGCACGCCAGCTTGACGAGCCTGTCCTCAACCCTTGAAATGTCGCGGTAGCTTTCGTAAGCGGACTCGTAGTCGAGTTTCAGCCTTTTGGCGGCGCTTACGGCACTTTGCGAAAGGCTTTTGTCATTAGACAGTTTTTCCAGTTTTTTGAGATAATCCTTGCCCGTCAAACCGACCGAACGGGCATAGGCGTTGAGCTCCGCACTCTGCTCCCAGTATTCAAAGCTGTCGTTCAGCTTCGGAGGAGTGTCCGCGCCCCACGCACTTGCGCGTATTATCGACGACGCGGGGTATTTGCGGTAGCTCAAGTCCTTAAACTCGGCGGTGTCGGTGATGGTGTTGAGCGGCGCGGGAAGATATCGCGGCGCGAACGTTTCGTCAAATACCCTTGCCTTACGGCGGTTTATGACAGTTCCTTCAGGTTTTGAAAAAACATCTGTTTCGTCCGAAAGCGCGGTCAGGTCGTTTACTACGTCATCGACGGCGTATTCGGGGATCACTGTCGAATAGGCGTAGGAATAGTCCTCGATCTTTTCGGTAGATTCCCACACGCTGCCGCCAAAAAAATCGTAAGACTGCCGCCGCAGGAAATATTCGCTGCTGCTGCCGTTCGTTTCGAGATAGAACAGCGGGTTGTTGGTATATGACAAGCCGCCGTTTCTGCCCGAGGATTCGTTTTCAAAATCGTCGAAATCGCCCGAGCCCGTTCCCTGCGTCTGATAATAATCAAAATAGCTTGAATCGCGTTCGAGCTTCGAGAAATACTTGGGCTTTTCAATCATCATGGTGATAGCGCCCGTAACCGACACAAATATCGCCATACTGATGATATACGAGGTATTCGTCAGCAGCACGCCGCGCTTTTTGTCTTCTATCGCGGGGTCGATGCGTCGGTTATGCACCATTACCGCCAAGAACAGCGAGATCATTATGGTGGCGAGGATATCGGGCAGCGCGTCGGCTCGCTTTGCATAAATTACCAGCGGGAACAGCAGACACAGCATCACTCCGAGACTTCGGTAGCGTATCTGCGTAAAGTAGTAGAGTATCGAGATCATGAAGAACCCGCCGCCGACAAATACCGCGTTAAGGTAATCGGGACGGTAGCTGTATGAGCCTTCTTCTCCGTAGAACCAGGATACGGGCGTCATGAAGCCCGAGGACATCGCGCCGTCGAACATCATGGACAGCGCGGCAAACACCGCCGCTATCATAAGAACGATGTACATTATCCCGCCGAAAACCCGACGCTTTTTGAGCAAGTCAAAGAGCATGAACAGCAGAAACTCCGCGCCCATGAAAAACGCGGTATACTGCGCCGCCAACGGACGGTACAGCGCGTAGAACACTATAAAGCACAGCACTCCGCCCAAGAGCATCGGGCAGATATAGCTGTTCAGCCGCTCGCCCCAGTTGATCGAACGGAAGGGCTTATTTTTGCCGTTAACAGGCTCCTCAGCCTGTCCTTTTTCCTTTTTCATCTGCAATAGTATCTCCGTAAGACAAGGACCGCTCAGCCGGTCTGACTAATGAATTCAAATTCGTCGGAAACCGTCCACATATCATGAAATACTCCCGTAAGCCCCGCCGACTGCGAGGTGATGACAAGCGCGTCGGGACACAGGGACACTATCCTTAATAGCCCCGCCTGCTCCTCCGCCGTCGCCGCGCTGAAAACGATAGGCGTTTTGCCCGCATTCGTTATCTCCGACGGAACGGGCGTCGGCGGCTCGCAGGGCGAAAAGCGCGAAAGCAGATCCTGAAGCCTGAAAACGTCCTTCTGATCGTGGATATCGGTCGATAGCCACAAGCCGTCTGCGGGGAAGAAGAAAGTCGCCTCCCTGCCCTCGCGGACTATCATCATGAACATGGTGAGCGCTCCCTCGATGATGTTGTCGCGCACCGAGAGGGTGAACTCGTTTTCCTCGCAGACAGGGCAGTCGAGGAAGAACATTTGTCCCGCGCCGCGTATCTGCTCGTCAAGGCGTATCATATAGATATCGCGCTTCGAGGAAAGCTTCCAGTTGATGCGCTTTATCGGGTCGCCCGGATAATACTGCCTGTGGTCGTAGCCGGGAAGACCCGTCGAGGTAAGGGATATCTCGTCGGATTCCTCCTCCTCGTCATCATCGCTCGAAAATTTGTTCGTCGTTTTGAGAAAATCGGTCTGCGCTTCGACATCGGGGATATTCGGGTAGACCGATACTTTAAAATCAAGCTCTTCCGAAGGAACTTTCAGCCGAAAGGCAAATATCCCGAGATAATCGGTGAGCGTGACTCTTTTTATCATCAGGTGAGCCGTGCCGCTGTAACGGGCGGTCATAGGTATCTTTATTACGTTAGCCGATCTGCCCGCAAGAGCGCCCTTGTAGATCGGCGAGGTGCCGATAGTCAGCTGAGGGGTGCAGTCGGTCTCTATCTCTATGACGGGCGCGGGCATGATTATCTTATTGCCGAGCTTTACGATGCAGCCAAGCGTTTCGCCCTTGACGAGTATCTCCTTGTCGGCGCTGATATTGACCGTTATGGTACTCATGACCGCAAGTGTCAGCACCAGCGACAGAACAAAAGCGCAGATGAGCGCGACGGTCAGCAGTATCCCCGCCGTGCCGTCGAGATAATAGGTAACGCCAAGCGTTATCACGATGCAGCCGAGATAGCTCAGCACCGAACGGAACGAGCGGAAATACCTGTTATCCATAAGGCGGCTGTAAAACGAGGGATTTTCCTCCTCCGCAGCCATGATGTTTTGATCAGCTGCCATTATATCACCCCTTCGGTTAAGATAAAGAGATATAAGATAAAAGATATATACTATAAATGAGCAGCGCAGTCAATTTGCACAAAATCGGAATATCGGAAGGCTTTATCTAACGGTAATTATTTATGCAATTTAACAAAAAGCGCTCATTTATAGATATAAGATAAAATATATACAGTAAACGACATAAATAATTGTTCATTGCTCGTCCGTGAATGTCCCAAAAACACGATTTTACTGCATAATAAATTAAGTCAGTACATAAGCAGCAAACCGCCGCCAAAGAATATCTTTTATCTTATATCTTTTATCTTATATCTATTTGAGCGGTGCGGGGACTGTCATCGCCACCTGCTCCATTACCGCTTCCGCATCGGGAAATGCCGATTTGCCCTTCGGAGAGAGCATAAGACGGTGAGAGAGCACCGCCGACATAACAGCCTTTACATCATCGGGAACGACGTAATCACGGTCGTTTACGTAAGCGTAAGCCTTTGCCGCCTTGAGCAGAGCTATACCCGCACGGGGAGAAGCGCCGAGCTTTACAAGGTCGGACATTCGCGAGGCGTTCAGAAGCGACACGATGTACTGCTTTACGCTGTCGGTGCAGCGGACGGTCTTTACCTTTTCTATATGCGAATTGAGCTCATCGAGCGTCATTACGGCGGGCAGCTTTTCGGTGAACTGCGGATTCTCCGAGCGCGTGATGATGTCAAGCTCCTCCTCGGGCGAGGGGTAGCCCATTGATATCTTCATGATGAATCTGTCCATCTGCGCTTCGGGGAGGTGATAGGTGCCGTAGGTCTCGACGGGGTTCTGCGTTGCCAGTACCATGAACGGCGTGGGCAGCGGCATGGTGTTTCCGTCGAGGGATATCTGATGCTCCTCCATTACTTCGAGCAGCGAGGACTGCGACTTCGGCGAGGCGCGGTTTATCTCGTCGGCAAGGAGAAAATTGCACATCGCAGCGCCCGCCTTGTATTCAAGCTCGCGGGTCTTCGGGTCTATCATCGAGAAGCCCACGATGTCGGAGGGCATGATGTCGGGTGTGAGCTGTATTCTGTTGAAGGCGCCCTCAACGGAGCTTGCAAGCGAAGCCACGAGCCTTGTCTTGCCAACGCCCGGAACGTCCTCGATAAGGATATGACCCTCCGCGAGCATGGCGCAGACAACCTTCGTTATCGGCTCGCGCTTGCCCACGATGACCTTTTCTATATTATTGATAAGCGCCGCTATCTGTTTGTTCATTGGCATTGGCGTGTTCCTCCTTAATCTGTTTGATCTGTATGTATATGTAACGGCGTTCGCTCATGAACGTCGGGTATTCATTTCTTTGATGTGATCGGGTAAAGTTTATCGCCGGGTTTTTCTTTGTTTCACGCAGGTTTTCACTTAGCTGTCCGTATATTTGCCCACATATCGACATAAGCGCCGATATATCTCCGACAAAGCGATCGGCAGCACACGTGATAATGCCGTATGCCGTCATTGAAACGTGCCAAAAGCATACTATTTAATTATACCAAATCACGCTATATATGTAAAGCACGATAACACATTGTTTACATTTTGTTAAACTTTAAGAGCTGCCCGAAAGCTCCTGTTCGGCGGCGAGGATCCTCTTCATTATCTCTAAAGAGCGCTCGCGGCTGTAAATCTTCCCGTTTTCGATAAGCGAATTCACGTAATCCTCTACGGCTATCCTCATGCTCTGCTCGCTGACCGTCAGGAAAACAAGCCCCGATTTTAAACGGATCACGAAATAGACCGTGCCGTCATCGCCCATATTTATCCTCAGATTTTTTTGAGGGGCGCAGTCGCTTTCGATCAGACGGAAGTCGTAAACGCCCTCCTCGCTGCTCTCTATCATTTTTTTCAAAGCCCAAATCCGCCTTTCGGGCGGCAGTACTTTGTTCATCCTTTCCCGTACCCCGTTGATAATGCCCGTTTTCATAAAACGGATCAGCCCTTTTTTCGTAAAGGCGCTGAAATAATCACTGCCGATGTAGCACTTCTGGACTGTGATCATCCTTTCGACAAGGATATCCATCTGCTCCGGCGGCAGGATCAGATTATTCCGCACGCCTTCCTCAGTGCCGATAAGAAGAAAGCTCGGCTGTGAGTCGATCGTATAAAGATAATCATGGTGATCTCCGTTGCTGCCGAGCATACCCGATACATCATCCGCACGTTCGATAAGCGGATAGCATTTTTTTTCAAGCTTTTCAAACTGTCTTACGGAATAATCCACCGAGACGGGATTGCTGCTTATGATACCCGACTGAACATCGAACGGAGCGCGGAACATGAAATTATCGCTGACAGCCAAAACGGGCAGCAGCGAGGATTCGTTGATATGCGATTCCACGCGGTCGTAGTAGAACATCGGGTGGTAGTTACTGTAAATAGCGGAAATCTCGCAGATCCGGGGCAGTATCTTCAAATTATAATCATTAGCGCCGCCCGCGCCGGAGCTGTTATCAAGGCAGAAGATATGTCTGATCTCGCTGCCGTTATAGTAACCGACGGCAAACCGCATGAAATCGACATAATCATCACCCGGCTGAGTGATTATCCTAACGACATTTTTATTCTCAAACGCTTCGATAAAAGCGGAGTACAGCTGCCTGAGCAGGTCATGTTTTTCGAGATAAACATTTACTTCGCCATTTTTCGGAAGATCGACGGGGTAAATAGCGTTCGTATTTGACGAGTATTCTTTTTCTCCGACTTCGGAAAGTCTTTCTATCATTGTCTTTACGTTACGGCGTCTGCGGTAGAGATCGTCGCCGACGAGAGAGATCTCGTACTGTTCGATAAGTTCGTCGCGTTCGGTCGCCGAAAGCATGAGCATACGGCAGAGATTCACGACAAAATCTTCATTCGGAGGGCGTCTTTCGCCGCTGAGTATCTTATGGAGCGTAGTGCGGTCGATAGAGCAGCGTTTTGAAAGAGCCGCAACGGAAACGCCGCTTCGGTCGGTATAGCCTTTAAGAAGCTCCGAGAATTTGGACATATCATTCACCTCGAAATAATAAGTAAAGAAAAGCAAAACAAACACCCGCGAAGCGGAAAAGGGGTCAACAGCACGAACGTAGTTCGCGCCGCAAACTGTGCGGTCTGCAATATCCTTTCGGTGGGGCAAAAACTCCGCCGTGTAGGGGCGAGCATTGTGTCAAGTATGATAAGATAGTTTACAAACAGTACAACAACATGGTTTACAAGTTATCACAGAAATGTGATATAATTAAGGCACTAAACAAAATTCCGTAAGGAGTGGTCAAAATGCCTTGGAAAGAGAGAACCAAAGC
>JAILFF010000273.1 GCA_024697705.1 Ruminococcus sp. | reverse complement strand
TGTTTCAAATTTATATTCACTCATGGTGATCTTTCCTTTCGTATATCAGATTATATTTATTATTTTTCTCCGTAAAGCAAGTCGTAACTGTTCAACAGCGGCACATTCGCCCGTGTAAGTTGATTCTTGTGATGACCGAATCCTTTGTCATTCTTATCAGCTCTCTTTCATATCGGTTTACTATGATTTGTCCGTGATGTTAGTATATCATACTTATCCTATTTTGTCAATAGGAAATAAGCAAATCAAAGAAAAATCGGCATAAATAATCATTGAGAGAATATATATCGCAAATAATATATCACAAACATACAAAAAAGGAGGTCTGCGCCGTGCCCGAAAATGCCGATGAACTGAAAACCATGCAGGAAGAAGCGGTGCGCCGTGTGCGGGAGATGCAGAAGCGTTCGCAAAGCTACATCGGACAGCCGCCGCCTCCCCCGCCCGAACCCGAGCAAGAGCCGCCACCTCCGCCGAAACCGCCGCCGCTTCTCGATCTTGCGGGAATAAAGCTCGATGAGGAAAAAGCGCTTATCGGCTTGCTGATCTATGTTCTTTACAAAAACAACGCCGATATGAAGCTGCTGCTCGGGCTCGGATATCTGCTGTTATAAAAGATCCTCCGCTGCTTACGTGCAGTCGGAGGATTTTGTTTTATAATTATTTTGATAATAATGTAGGGTCGGGGCTTGCCCCCGCCCATGCGAAAAATCCCGACCTCTCGCTATTGTTGGAAGAAAAACCCTGTGCTTTTTTGTCCTGTTTTATATTACAAGTATCCCGCGCCTATCCGAAACATTTATCTCCGCAGTCGTGCCCGAATTGAAAACTAAACTATCGTCCTCCACACCGTCGCTGAAAATCACTCCGTTCTCCGGCATCATCGAGGTTATCCGCATCGGAACGCCGCGCTCTATCCTCCCGAAAACAATATCCGTCCCCGTCGTCTTGCTCGGAAAAGGCTCGCGCACGGTATAGTAAAGGTAGTCCGCGTCCCGCCCGAAGCCCCTTTCAAGCTCCGTCTGAACGCCTGCGCCGAGCCCACGCGCCACGCCCTCCGCGCCCGCGATAACGCTCCTGAACCACCCCGTCGAACCAAGCCCCGTCGATACGATCACCCCACTCGACGACTGCCTTTCCCGCCTGCCGCCCAAGTCGATCTCGTACTGCGCCGAAACGTGCGTTCTCCTGCCGATGAAAAGATCGTTCACCGCGCAAAGGCTCTGTCCGTCGCTGAGCGCACATTCCGCAAGCGTCACCGACTGCGTGCGCCGCGTGCCTTTCATGACCTCGGGCATAAGCTTTGCGAGATCGTTCACCGTGAACGGCAGCAGCACGCCGTCCCAGCGGGCGGGGTCGGGGTTCACGCCGATAAGCCGCAGTCCGTCCAGATATTTCAGCACGTTCGCCGCCAGCCCGTCGCGCCCGAGCGTTATCACGGTGTCTGTCTTACCGAAGATCATTCTCGGGACAAATTCTCGGTCAACTCTCTGCACCCTCCCGAAGCGCGAAAGTATCTCCACCGCTTTCTCGGCGGCGACGGTGTAGGTGTCGTGTTCGCGCTGATAATCGTCGAAATCCCCGCCGCTGTGCTCGATGAAAAACTGCGCCTGCCCGATGGTATTGTACCGCACGACGAGCTGTTCAAGGCGCGTTTTCTGCGTAACAAGTATTATTTTATTGTCGGTGAGTCTTTCCGCTGCCATAGTCATCTTCCTTTTTTAACCGAGAATATTATTAAACACATCAAAATTGTACGTATTCCTTGCCGAACAGTAAACGGCAAATTCGATCGTATCGAAAAACTTTCCGTACATTTCGACGAGCCGTCTGTAAGCCTTTGCCACGATCTCGGGCGGATTTTGGAACGCCCCGCAGCCGAAAGCGCCGAGAATAAGCACCTCCGCGCCCTCGTTTATTGCCGTGAGGATCACTCTTTCGCCGCGGAAAACGTGTATCTCTTCGAGCCGCTCATCGTCGATGCGGGTGTATGCCCCGAGATTCGGTGCGGCGCAGGTGATAACGTCCGCCCCGAACCATTCCTCACGCGGGCGAAGCTTCGGCGAGGCGGTAT
>JAILFF010000249.1 GCA_024697705.1 Ruminococcus sp. | reverse complement strand
TCTATATCTTTAGCTTGTTCTTTTTAGCTTCCTGTTCTCTGCGTTGTCGTTCTTCCCGGGCGAGCTTCCCTATGATGTTTTTTTAAAAATGAAATAAAACTGCTCAGTATTCCGTTTTGATCTTTTCGATAACGTATATCTTTTTGAAACGCATAATATCGTCAGGGTCGCAGATAACCATTACTTCGGTAAAATGACCGTCCGTTTTGTTTTTGGATCCGGCTGTTTTTTCGCCGGTGTATGTGGAGCTGTGTCACCGCGTACTGCGTTTCGGGATCGAATGGTATCTTGTCTTTCACGTTGTGTTCGTAATAGGGTATGCAAAATGACGACAATTTAACACTTTTTTGTAGCTAAAGCTGCACTTAGCGCTTGGCATGACGCTTTTGCTACATTTCGGGAGAACATTGGATATTGAACCTATGCTTGATTTGTGATATTATATAATTAAGATAATCGAAGCACCGAAAAGCACCGCAGATTATACAAATATAGATATTCGGATTTGATGGATTCGACAAAATTATGAGGCGGTTGGCGGATCATATGTACAAACTATTGCAATAACTAATAAATAATGATATAATATTGAAAGCGAGGTGTAATTAACAAATAATCAAATATAAGTCAATATAATAAACTAAAAGCAGTCATGAGGTGCAGACCGCTGTTCGGAACTGTTCGTTGCTTAAAAGCAATTCCGATCTGTTCACTTTGTTTCACTCTTCGGCTGCATGAAATTTAGAGTTTCCACTCCTATATTATACTATGGTTTGCGTAGGTTGGAGGGGCAAGAAATGAACTACACTTTTATGAACGCGGAACACGAAGTCCTCGTGTTTGAAACGGACAGGTTCGGACGGACGGGTATCGTGGAGATACTTGACGGCTTCAAAGACGCGCCGCTGCACTTTGCCCGACACGCCGATGATATGACTCAATATCGACCTGAACGCCTTCCTCCGCAGACGCACCATCGGACTGACACGGGGCGACGCGGGCGATATCTTCGCGGCAGCGGGAGTAAGCGATGGACTGTCGCTCTCCTTGCGGACGATGGGGCTTTCGCTTGCTGACAGGTACCGGTACCGTCCCGCGGGCTCGGGGCTCACATGGGCTGACGTCAGCTGCTTTGACAGGGATTTCGACACGGGCTTCGGCGAGGCTGTCCTCATAAGGGACTACGCGGCTCTCGCAAAAGCCGACCCTCTCACCCCCGACTGCACTTTGGGCGGCGTTTCAAGAAAAGCATGGATACGCATGGACGGCGCACCTATGCTTCTAAAAACTGAGGAAGGCACTTCGAGCTTTATCACGCAGTCGGAGCTTCTTTCGGCAAGGCTCACCGAAAGGCTTCTCGACAAGGGCGACCATGTGGCATACACTAAGGTCGGCTTCGCGGGGAAAAACTACATCGCCTGCCGCAGTATGGTGGGGGACTGCGAGGAATTCGTCCCCGCGCACGATGTGCTATGCGCTATGGGATTGACCGACGCGGATTCGGTCAAGTACATCTCGAAGGACGATGAGCTTCTTGCGCAGTTCACAAAAGCTCTCACAGAGCTCGGCGTGGAGAACGTCGGCGCGTACTTTGCCAAGATCGCCGCCGTATTCAACCTGAGCCTTGCGGGGGACTGCCATCTGCAAAACTTCGGGTTCATACGCGACCTGAACACGATGAAGCTCCGCTCCGCACCACTTTTCGACATGGGGAGGTCGTTCGGCAGCTTCGGTAAGTCGCTTGAAAACGGAAGGTTCTCATGTGCGGAATACGCCATCGAATCGGCGCGGACGATGTTCGTGATGATGCTGTTCCATTCCATACTTATCCGTTCCGACTGGGATTTCGGCCGGTACGAACCCGCAAGGCTCGAAGGCTTTGAGGACGAGATGGACAGTATGCTTGCCGTCTGCACCGATATTCCGAAGGAGTACATCGAGATGCTGAAAGAGGCTTTTCGGTATCAGCTTGATTATCTGAACAAAGCGGCAGGGAAGGCATGATAATGATCGGCGAATGTGATCGTTTTTCTTAATTTTACAACAAAGGTGAAAAAGTTTGTGGAATATGTACGACGTTTACATTGGAAGTTTGTGAATGATTTTCGAGAAAAAGCCTTCAAAAACGCATTATTTGTTGCGCTTTTGTTGCGCCCCATGTTATATAATATGTCTAAGAAAACAACAGGCTTCAACAGCCGTTATTTACAGACAGGAGTAAAAAACATGAAAGATAAAATTGAACAGTACCTTTCCGAGATTCCCGCCGAATTGCAGGACAAGGCAAGAGCCTGCAAGGACACGGCGGAGCTTAACGAATTTGCCGCGGAAAACGACATAGAGCTTACCGAAGAAGCGCTCGAAATGGTAGCGGGCGGGTGCGGCGGCTGTCCCGAAGGCGGCGATCACGAATGGGTAAGTCACAACTATTACAAGGAATGTAAG
>JAILFF010000114.1 GCA_024697705.1 Ruminococcus sp. | reverse complement strand
ATCACAGAAATGTGATATAATTAAGGCACTAAACAAAATTCCGTAAGGAGTGGTCAAAATGCCTTGGAAAGAGAGAACCAAAGCCATGTTGAGAGAAGAATTTATCCGCGAATACAAAGAACGTCAGCAGACGTTGAGTGAATTGTGCAGAAAGTACCATATCAGCAGACCGACTGCATACAAGTGGCTGGAAAGAGCCGCTAACGGCGAGAATCTCAATGACCGAAGCCGTGAACCGTTTCATAAGCCGCGTAAGACCCCTGAAAATACGGAGCAGCAGATCGTCCGGAAAAGACTGCAATATCCAACACTTGGCGCAGCAAAGCTCAAACGTGTGCTGGAAAATGAGACCGGTGAAAAAATGCCGGCGGTAAGTACCATTAACCTTATTCTTAATCGCAACGGTCTGATAAGCAAGGAAGCAAGCGAAAAAGCCGCACATTACGTAAGGTTTGAAAAAAGCAGGCCAAATGAGATGTGGCAGGCAGATTTCAAAGGCGATTTTGCTATGCTTGACGGTGTGCGCTGTCATACTCTGAATATCATTGACGATCATTCACGCTTTAATCTTTGTACAGAAGCCTTGCCGGGTGAAAGCTTTGCAGCGGTACAGCCGATAGTTATCCGCCTGTTTGAAGAATTCGGAATGCCGGAAGTATTTCAGTGTGACAACGGAAATCCGTGGGGAAACGCCCAACATACAGGCTTCACAAGATTTGAGGTATGGCTTATGGAGCATGGTGTTCTGCCGTGTCACAGCCGTATACACCACCCTCAAACCCAGGGCAAAGAGGAGCGCTATAACGGTATACTCACTCAAGAGCTTCTCAATAGGACTACGATAGCAGACTTCAAAGATGCGCAGAGGAAATATGATGAATTTCGTGAGTTTTACAACACTGTGCGTCCTCACCACGCTCTTGGTCTTGATACGCCGGCAGCACACTACTTGCCGAGCAACCGTCCTTATAGCCCCGATGTTGATGACTGGGAATATGAAAGCGGTGCGATATTGCGGCAGGTACGCGGCAACGGATACATATCATACAAGGGTCACGGATACTATCTAAGCGAAGCTTTTGCCGACCGCAAGGTATGTGTAAAAGAGTGTGTGAACGGAAAGCTTACGGTCATTTTCAGGCAATTCAAGGTAGCTTCGATAGACTCCGTAAAGCATGAGTTTATATACAGACGCGCTTATATGCTGCATAACGACCCCCGCTCCGCCGCGCCGGAGCAATGAACACTCCGTTCGGGCTTCGCCCTCACTACGTGTTCATTGCTCGTTACAAAATCAATTCACTTTTTCTTATTAACTTGTAAACTATCTTATTAGACGATTTGTAAACTATGTGGGACTTGACAGCTTGCCCCGACCTTTGCGCCGTCCGAACGATTCTGCGGGGTTGAATAACGTGTATTGTATGGCGAGGGCAGGTTCGCCCCCCGCCGCTTGATGGTGCAAATCCGTTCGGCTTTGCAAACTATTATTGTAGGGGCGCACCTGCGTGTGCGCCCGCGGATAATGAAAAATGCGGGGAATGGGCGCACACATAGGTGCGCCCCTACACGCCTCGTGTTTCTTAGCTTAACGATATTCCCGCGTAGGGAGTTACAGCTTAAACCTCCCCGACTTCTCTCGATAGCTCCCAAGCTGCTCCTTTTGCTGAATCAGCGTAAGATATATCTCCCGCTTCTCACATTCGAGCGCGAAATCAATGTACCTGTCGATATTGTGCGCCGAGATAAGCCCGCCTTCCTCAATGAACGCGGTCAGCGCCTTCAAGTCGTTCGTGCGTATCACCCGCTTGAAAATCTCGGGGAAATGCTTCTTGATGTACGCCTTAAGCCCGGCACTCCGCGTCTTTACATAGTATGCCACGACAAAGGGTATTTCAAGCTCCTTGTCGAGCAGCGACGTGTCAAGCTCGCCCTGTTCAAGCTTTTCCGTGAACTGCTCCGCAAAAAATATACCGATGCAGTTCAAAATGTTTTCCCTGCCGTCGGAAAAATACAGATCCATTCCGCGCCATTTCATGACCTCCACTCCCGAACGGAAAAACGAATCCTGCTCCAGTGCCGATACGCCGTAGGGAATGTCGATACTTTTCAGCGAGAACGTCTCCATGAAAGCGCCGTCACATATCTCGGTCAGCGTTTCGGGCAGCCGCATCGACGAAAGTGCCGTGCAGCTGTTAAAGGCGAAAATATCTATCCTCTGCACGCTGTCGGGTATTTCAACCGAGCACAGCGCATAACAGTTGGTGAAAGCCCTTGCGGGTATCTCCGTCAGTCCGCACGAAAGCCGTACCTGTTCCAATTTCGGGCAGTAGCCGAAAACCATTTTTCCCATGGAAGTAACGCTGTCCGCCATTGTCACCCGCCGAAGCTCGCGGCAGTTTTCAAACGCGCTTGCGCCTATCTTCGTCACGCCTTCGGGAATGACCACCTCTTCGAGGTATTCCGCGCCGTACAGGGCGTGCGGGGCGATAGCCGTCACCCCCTCGGGAATGACGAGCCGCGTTTCGTTCGGGTCGTCGTGATAGTTTATCAGCACGCCCTTTTCGCTTATCCTCATAAAGCCATTGACCTCCCGATTCAAAGCCCGAAGCGCCCGCCGACAGCGCCCGAGTAGCCGCCGAGCCTGTTTTTATGCTCCACAAGGCAGAGATACACCTCGTGGCAGCCAAGTTCCGTCGCAAGCTCGATATATTCGTCAACATTTTCTTTGGTGATAAAATCCTCCGCGATGACGGACATAAAATCCATGCTGTTTGTCGCGATGATAAATTTTATCGCTTCGGTAAGATTTTCCTCGATATACGCTCCGATTATCTTAGTGTGCTTTTTCCTGCCGAATATCTTAGTTCGCATTTTCATGTAGAACGCCAGATTTACGGGCATCAGCAGGACTCTGTGTATCGCCTGCGTATCAATAACGTTATGTTTTAAGCCGTCCGCAAACTGTTTTTGGAAGCTGAACGTCAGATAATTCATGCCCTTGATCGCTTTGTTCCAGCGGATATCCAGCCCGCGGTAGAGAACTCTTTCAAGCCCCGAGAGCCGAAACGCGGAATAATCGACCGATTCCACGCCGGGCGGCAGTTCGATAAATTTGAGCGAATCGGTGCAGGCGAAGGCATTGTTTTCGAGCCTTGTGATACCCTCGGGCAGCCGCACCGAGCGCAAAGCACTGCACTTGCCGAAGGCGTAATTCCCGATGAAGCTCACGCCGTCGGGGATTTCCACAGCCGCAAGCGACAGGCACCCTGTGAACATCGAATCGGCGATCATGGTAAGCCAGAACGGAAGTCTCACGCCGACAAGCGATTCGCAGCTTTCAAAAGCGCCCGTGCCGATGTCGGTAACGCCGTCGCCGATAATTACGTTTTTTAGGTCGGGGCAGAACACGAAAGCCCTCTGCTCGATGCGCGTCACATGATTGGGGATAACGACCTCTTCAAGCCCCGCCGTCCCCGCGAAGGCTTCGCGCCCGATCACCCTTACGTCATCGGGGATAACGAGCCGTCTGACAGGCGTTTCGCTGTGATAGCTTTTAAGTATACCGTTTTCTGTTAGCATTGTCATCGGCTTTCCCTCGTTTACTGATGTTTTTTGTCGGTTTCGCATTACCATATTGTAGGGTCGGGGCTTGCCCCCCGCCGCTTACCTGCAAATCTGTTTTGCAATACAATATTGTAGGGGCGCGCATTGCGCGTCCGTGAATTGCCCTTGTCTGTGACAATTGCTCGACCTCGCGCAAATCATTTGCGAAATATCGCCTGTCTGAACTTCGTTCAGACCTGCTCTTTCGCAAATTAAAATCGGCAATTTCCTTGTTTCCGCTCACTTTTGCTTAACTCAATGCTTCTGCTTTTTTGTCAGCTATTTTAGAAATTGCCGATTTTATTTTTTGAACCGTCAGACTTTCTCTTATCGAGATGTTTCCGACTGTCGTAGGCTTTTGTGGGGGAAGACCCATTGCACGAACAAGTTCGTGCAAGAAGAAGGGTTCTCCCCTGCACGAACTGCGTTCGTGCCAACCCCTTCCTAAGACTTTTGGTATGCCCTTGCTTTGCGGTATCTTTTATCTTATATCTTATATCTCTTTATCTTCTTCTATTACTGCAATTCCGAGCTCCGCCAGCTGCTCATTATCTACTACGCTCGGACACGCACTCATCGGCTCGCTCGCATTCTGTACCTTCGGGAACGCCACAACATCTCTCAGCGAATCAGCTCCGCAAAGTATCATCGAAATTCTGTCAAGACCGAAGCCCATTCCACCGTGAGGCGGCGCAGCATAACGGTATGCGTCAACAAGGAAGCCGAACTTCGCAGCAATTTCCTCGTCCGTCAGACCTAAAGCCTCGAACATCTTCTGCTGTAACTCGTAGTCGGTGATACGCATGGAACCGCTCGAAAGCTCGATGCCGTTTACAACAAAGTCGAACGCCTGCGCCCTTACCGAAGCGGGGTCGGTGTCGAGGTCTTTCAGGCACTCCTCCATCGGCATGGTGAACGGGTGATGCATCGCAAGCCACTTGCCCGTCTCTTCGTCGTACTCAAAGAACGGCATTTCCGTGATAACAAGGAAGTTGAACTTGTCCTCGGGGATCATTTCAAGACGTTTCGCCATGATAAGTCTGATAGCGCCGAGCACGGGCAGAACTACTTTGTCGCGGTCGGCGGAGATGATAACGAGGTCGCCCTCCTCCGCGCCGACAGCCGCCGTGATGCGTTCGAGGTCGCCGTCTTTCAGGAACTTCTTGAACGAGCAGTTAGCGCCCTCGGCAGTCCATCTGATGTAAGCAAGACCCTTAGCGCCGATGCCCTTCGCGTGGTCGATAAGCTTGTCGATCTCCTTGCGCGTGTAAACGGCGGAGGCGTTCTTTGCTACTATTGCGCGAACCGAACCGCCCGCCGCAACTGCGTCCGTGAATACGGGGAACTCGATGCCCTGTACGGTCTCGGTGATGTTCTGTATCTCCATGCCGAAGCGCGTGTCGGGCTTGTCGGAGCCGAAACGGTTCATAGCGTCGGCAAAGGTCATGCGCGGCAGCGGCAGAGCAACGTCCTTGCCGAGAACCTTCTTCATGATGTGCGCCAAAAAGCCCTCGCCTATCGAGATAAGTCCGTCAACGTCGGTGAAGGACATTTCGAGGTCGATCTGCGTGAATTCGGGCTGACGGTCGGCGCGTAAGTCCTCGTCGCGGAAACAGCGTGCAAGCTGGATATAGCGGTCAAAGCCAGAAACCATCAAAAGCTGCTTATATATCTGCGGCGACTGCGGAAGCGCGTAGAATTTGCCGTGGTGTATGCGCGAGGGCACAACATAATCGCGCGCGCCCTCGGGCGTTGATTTTATCATCATAGGCGTTTCTATCTCGATAAAGCCGTTATCGTAAAAGTAATCGCGCGTCACCTTTGCGATTTTGCTCCGCATTATGATATTGTCCTGCAGGGGCTTTCTTCTTAAGTCAAGATAGCGGTATTTAAGCCTTAATTCCTCATTTACATTCGTTTCGTCGGTTATCTCAAACGGGGGAGTCTGCGCCTTTGCCAATATCCTCAGCTCTGTTACGAATATTTCGATATTTCCCGTTTTTATCGCGGGATTTTTGCTTTCGCGCTCTCTTACCGTGCCCTTTGCCATAAGCACATATTCCGATTTACAGGTAGAAGCCTTTTCAAAAACCGCCTTGTCCGTCGCAGTATCGAAGGCAAGCTGAACTATCCCCGTTCTGTCACGCAGATCGATAAATATGAGGGTTCCCATATCGCGTATCTTCTGAACAAATCCGCCTACGGTCACCTCTGCGCCGATATTCTCGACTTCACCGCAGTAGTGTGTTCTTTTAAGTCCCTTAAGAGTATCCATTTGTATTTTCCTTTCCTATTTTAAAAAGTCTGCCAAATCATCTATGGCTAATTCGGTCTGCTCACCGCTTTGCATATTCTTTATGCGTATTTTTCCCGAGCTAATCTCATCGTCGCCCAGAACAAGGGTGTATTTTACGCCGAGCTTGTCCGCATATTTCATCTGCGGCTTTAAGCCTCTGCCTAAGTGATCTGTTTCCGCCGCGATACCGCTTTTGCGAAGAGCGTGGGTGAGCCTTTGCGCTTCCTTTTTGGCGGCATCGCCAAGGGGCGCAATATAGATGTCGGGCTTTTCGCCATCGGGCACAGAAGCTCCCGATTCGTCAAGCCGCAGTAAAAGCCGCTCGATACCGAGCCCGAAGCCTATCGCGGGGGTCGCGTCACCGCCGAACTCCTCGATAAGCCCGTCGTACCTGCCGCCGCCGCAGACGGT
>JAILFF010000201.1 GCA_024697705.1 Ruminococcus sp. | reverse complement strand
TTGCGTAGTATATCTTTTATCTATTATCTTTAATCTTTTATCTTAATGTAAATGCTCATTTTCGGAATTTTTTTGAAAGGGTGACATTATGAATATACTCCACGACATTTCGCCGAAGGAGATCGGCAGCGAGAGCTTTACGGCTGTTATCGAGATACCGAAAGGCTCGAAGGTGAAATATGAGCTTGACAAGCACACAGGTTTGCTGCGCATGGACAGAATACTTTACACCTCGACGCACTATCCGTCGAACTACGGATTTATCCCCCGCACCCATGCCGATGACGGCGACCCGCTCGACGTGCTGGTGCTTTGCTCGGAAACGCTCGTGCCGATGTCGCTGGTGAAATGCTACCCTATCGGAATGATAAGGATGCTCGACAACGGCGCGAACGACGAGAAGATAATCTGCATCCCCCACGCCGACCCGAGCTACAACAGCTACACCGACATTGCCGAGCTGCCGCGGCATATTTTTGAGGAGATGAGTCATTTTTTCAAGGTATACAAGCAGCTTGAGCATAAGGACACCGTTATCGACGATGTAGCGGGACCCGACGAAGCCAAAAAGACGATAGCTCAGTGCATTGATAATTACATAGAGAAATTCTGTAAGTAAAAAGGGAAACCCGCAGATCATGCAAAGCAGCGAAAATAGCGGAAACAAATATAAAAAATAAAATCGGCGTTCTTATGAATTGCCGATTTTATTTTTTCTGTTCTATCGTGCTTATTATTGATCCGTTATTTCGTTCACTATTTGTATCGGTGCTGCCGAGCCGTTCACCGCAAACTCCGAATTCTCCGTATACAGCGGTCGGCGCTGCTCAAATCTGTCTTTAAGCTGCTCCTTCGTCGAGCTTGCCGCTATCGGTCGGTGAGGGTCGTCCTTTATCCTTTCGTAGCAGACCTCAAACGGCGTGTCGATAAATACTACCGTTCCGAGTGACTTTGCAAGGTCGCCGTTCTCGCGCCGCAGAAGCGTTCCGCCGCCCGTCGCCACAACAGCCGCCGATACGGGCAGCTCCGCCAATGCGCGGGACTCCCTCTCGCGGAAGTAGGGCTCGCCCTTCTGCGAGAATATCTCGGGGATAGTCATGCCCTCCTGCTCCTCGATGTAGTCGTCAAGGTCGATGAACGAAGTTCCGAGCCGCTTGGCAAGCAGCTCTCCTATCGTTGTCTTTCCGCAGCCCATAAAGCCGCACAGAAAAACCGGTTTGTTCTTTTTTATCATAACGATCTCCTTATACGTTGGGGAAAAGCCGCTCTACCTCTGCCTGCATCTCGCGGATAATGCTATCGACCTCGCTGTCGGTGTAGGTGTCGCCATCCCATATTTCGTGCGCCCTTACCGCCTGCCAAACGAGCATCGCCATACCGCCCGAGGTCTTCTTGCCGAGAGCCTTAGCCTTCTTGATAAGCTGCGTCTCGCCGGGGTTGTAGATAACGTCGAAAACCGCGTCGGCGGAGGCTATCACACTGTCGGGGACGGGGCAGGCGTTTATCTTCGGGTACATACCGACGGGTGTGGCGTTCATCAGCAGGTCGAAATGCGCGGTCTCGCCGATCTTTGCGATATTGAGAATACTTATCGCCGCGTCGGGCTTCATTTCGCGTATCTCGGCGGCAGCCTTTTCCGCGAGGGGAATATCGCTTTCAAGCACGGCGATGTTAAGCTCTGCGCCCGCAAGAGCCGCTTCTATCGCCATCATTCTGCCGACTCCGCCGCAGCCGATAAGCAGAACTTTTCCGTCAAGGTGAACGTTCATGGCGCGAATGGTTTCGAGAAATCCCACGCAGTCGGTGTTGAAGCCTGTCGATGCGTCGTCCTTGTTGTCCACGCAGTTGACGGAATTATAGCGCTTTGCGGTCTCGTCGAGCTTATCGGTCAGCGGGATAATTCCCATTTTGTGGGGGATTGTGATATTATACCCCGCAAGGCTGTCGAGGTAAGGCTTTTTCGCGGAAAGCTCCGCGGGCGGCACTTCGATAAGTTCGTAGGAGAACGAACGTCCTTTCAGGTCGAAGAGCGCTTTGTGTATCGGCGGCGACATGGTATGCCCGAGAGTTTCTCCGAGCAGAGCGTATTTTCTTTCCATGATCTTACTTCCTTTCAATTAATATCATATCATTTAAACAGTGAATAGTGAATAGTTAACAGTTAACAGTTAAGGATCGCCTGCGGCGCGAATTATACGGCGGCTTCGCCCCGTACTCACCCCCGAGCTGCGGGCTGCTGCTTGGGCTTGTAGGCAAGGCAGATGACGGCTGTCAGCAGGGTTATTCCTGCGAAGATGAATTCTGTCACGCCGCCGTCGGGAGGAAGTTCTTCGATGACCGCTCTCTTTGGCTTGTGCGGGTCGTAGTACACCGTTACGGTGTCGCCCTCGTCAGCTTTGCGGAGGGTCTTCTGCGATTTTAGCGTGTATTCCGTGCCGTCCTTCGCGGTGTAGGCGATCTTCCGGCGGTACTTGGGGCTGCTGCCTTTCAGCTTTAAAACGTGCGTGATCCCTGTGACCGTGCCTTTTGTGACCGCCGAGCAGCTCGTGATCTTGTTCCGGGTCATCAGCCGGTGAACAACGCCTATTGCAGCCAATAAAGCTGTTATTATCAAAAGTATCAAAACGGTGCGTTTGGCGCTTTCGGGAGCTTCGTTCAAGTTCGGTCTTTCTGCTATATCCATGATCTTTATTCTTCTCCTTTTGGCGATTTAACGCAGCAGCCCTCCGCTTTTCATTTTGAAAAACAATATCACGCATGATATTATCATAATGGCTATTCCCGAGCATATCCGTGTCACCCCGTTGTCGGGCGGAGCTTCCGGCGCATAGGCTCTTGAGGGCTTTTCGGGATCATACATCACCGCGCATATATCGCCCTTGCCCGCTTTTTCCCGTGTGCTGCCCGTTTTGAACGTATATTCGCAGCCGTCAGCCGCCGTGAAAGCAACATTCCACTCGAAAAATGAGCCTGCCTTGCTGCGCTTGCTCTCGATACCGACTACCGTTCCCGCACCTGCCGCGGTGCAGTGCTTTTTGACGGACTTGAAATTGATAAGGCAGATAACTCCGTACAGTATCACGGCAAAGGACAGCAGCCCGATAAAAAAGATCGCATAGCGGTAATCGGACGGCTTTAGATTCTTCTGCATAGACAGCTCATTCCTCCCCTTTAAGCTCCTTGATCTTGTCGCGCAGGTAAGCCGCGTGCTCGAATTCGAGCAGCTTGGCGGCTTCCTTCATCTGCTTGGTGAGCTTCTCGATAAGCTGCTGAGTCTCCGCCTTCGAGAGCTTCGACTTCTGCCGCGCCTTGTACTCGACCTCTTCCTTGGTAGATATTTCTATCACGCCGCGAATGTCCTTGATTATCGTCTTCGGAACTATGCCGTGTTCCTCGTTGAACTTTATCTGCAATTCGCGTCGGCGGAGCGTTTCGCGGACGGCGCGTTCCATCGAGCCTGTGACCTCGTCGGCGTACATGATAACGCGCCCCTCGGCGTTTCGGGCGGCTCGTCCTATCGTCTGTATCATGGCGCTTTCCGAACGCAGGAAGCCTTCCTTGTCGGCGTCGAGGATAGCTACGAGCGACACCTCGGGCAAGTCAAGACCCTCGCGCAAAAGGTTTATCCCGACAAGCACATCAAACTCGCCGAGACGCAGGTCGCGGATTATCTCCATGCGCTCTATCGTGTCGATGTCATGGTGCATATACCTGACCTTTATCCCCACGCCGCGCAGATATCCCGTCAAATCCTCTGCCATTTTCTTGGTGAGGGTGGTTATCAGCACGCGCTGTTTTTTCTCGATGCGGGCGTTTATCTCAAACAGAAGGTCTTCTATCTGACCTTCGGTCGGGCGAATGTCTATTTCGGGGTCGAGCAGTCCCGTCGGGCGGATAAGCTGCTCGACTATCTGCTGCGAATGTTCCTTCTCGAAGGGTCCCGGCGTTGCCGAAACGAACACCGCCTGATGAACGCGGCTGTAAAACTCGTCGAAGGTGAGCGGGCGGTTATCGAGCGCGGAGGGCAGGCGGAATCCGTAATTTACCAGCGTTTCCTTGCGGGCACGGTCGCCTGCGTACATTCCGCGCACCTGCGGCAGGCTGACGTGGCTCTCATCGACCATCAGCAGGAAATCGTCGGGCAGATGGTCGAGCAGCGTGTAGGGCACGGCTCCCGCAGGTCTGCCCGCCAGCACCCGCGAGTAGTTCTCGATACCCGAGCAGAAACCTATCTCTTCCAGCATTTCGATGTCGTATTCGGTGCGCTGGGCTATCCGCTGTGCTTCGATGAGCATTTCGCGGCTTTTGAAGTATTCGATGCGTTCGTCAAGCTCGCGGCGTATCTCCTCGACGGCTTTTTTCATCTTGTCGCGCCCGACGATGTAGTGCGAAGCAGGGAAGACAGCGGCGTGACTGAGCCTTGAAATGACTTCGCCCGTGACGGTGTTTATCTCGCTGATGCGGTCGATCTCGTCGCCGAAGAACTCGACCCTGAGCGCCACGTCGGTATGCGACGAGGGATAAATTTCCACCACATCGCCGCGAACACGAAAGCGGTTGCGCTGAAAATCAATATCGTTGCGCTCGTACTGGATACCTACAAGCTTTGCTATAAGCTCCTCACGGGAGATCTCCATGCCGGGGCGCAGCGAAACGACCATCGACTTGTATTCCTCGGGGTCGCCGAGTGAGTAGATACAGCTTACCGAAGCCACGATGATAACGTCGCGGCGTTCGGCGAGGGCGGTAGTCGCGGAGTGGCGCATTTTGTCGATCTCGTCGTTAATGGAGCTGTCCTTTTCGATATAGACGTCCTTGCTCGGGATATAGGCTTCGGGCTGATAGTAGTCGTAGTAGCTGACGAAGTATTCGACGGCGTTGTTCGGGAAGAACTCGCGGAACTCGGTGCAGAGCTGAGCGGCGAGGATCTTGTTGTGTGCGAGAACAAGGGTCGGTCGGTTGACGCGGGCGATAACGTTAGCCATAGTGAACGTTTTTCCCGAGCCCGTAACACCGAGCAAAGTCTGTTCCTTCATGCCGCTCGTTATGCCTTTAACAAGCTCGTCGATAGCTTCGGGCTGATCGCCTGCGGGCTTATAGTCCGAAACAAGCTCAAAGTGATCCATTCTGCTGCCTCCTGTATTATTGATTATTATTATTATCCGACTAATCTATTATATCATAAGTAACGGCGGGAATCAATACCCAAAACAAAAAAAGCGCGAAGCTGACCGTCCTCACTTTGCGGTGCCTATTGCTTTGTGTATTTTGACAAAATATCTCATATGTAATTGTACATATTGCCCGCGATCGGTTCTGTGCTTATCATATTAATATGTAAGTATACGAAAATATCTTTGTAACAATTTACGCATTATTTGGCAACATTCCGCGTAGTATAATAGTAAATGTCGTGTAATAACATATATTAAACCGGGAATGGAGTAAAGAGTATGGAAGTCTACAAGAATCCCCACGTCAAACCGACAGAAGAAAAACTTAAGCCGAAGCTGTTCTCGGTGCTTAAGGGCTATACGGGTCAGCAGTTCGCTAAGGACGTTACCGCCGGCGTTATCGTCGCGATAATCGCTCTGCCGCTTTCGATAGCGCTGGCGCTTGCTTCGGGCGTGAATCCCGAACAGGGTCTTTACACCGCAATAGTCGCGGGCTTTATCGTAGCCTTCCTGGGCGGCAGCCGCGTGCAGATAGCGGGTCCTACGGCGGCTTTCGCTACGATAGTCGCGGGCATAGTTGCTACTCAGGGCATGGACGGACTTGTTATTTCGACCGTTATGGCAGGCGTTATCATGATACTTATGGGACTTTGCCGATTCGGTAAGCTGATAAAGTATATTCCCGGTACCATAACCGCAGGCTTTACCTTCGGCATCGCGGTAACGATAGTTATAGGACAGGTCAAGGATTTCCTCGGACTTACCTTCAAGAACGCCCCCATCGAAACGGTCGATAAGGTGGCGGAGATATTCTCCTGCATCGGCACGTTCAATCCGCAGGCGCTGTTTATCGGTCTGATCTCGATGGCTATACTGATTCTTTGGCGCGGCAAGCTCGAAAAGATCCCCGCGTCGCTTATCGCCGTTATCGTCTGCTCGGCAATAGTCAAGATCACGGGCATGAACGTAAACACCATCGGCGACCTTTACACCATTTCCTCCGCGCCGCCCAAATTCGCGCTGCCCGCAGTCACCTTTGCGAGGATCAAGGCGCTCGTTCCGTCGGCGTTCACAATTGCGCTTCTTGCGGCTGTTGAGTCGCTGCTTTCCTGCGTCGTTGCAGACGGCATGATAGGCTCGAAGCACCGCTCGAATATGGAGCTTATCGCACAGGGTGCCGCCAACATCGGCTCGGCGCTGTTCGGCGGGATCCCCGCCACGGGCGCTATCGCAAGGACCGCCGCGAACGTCAAGAACGGCGGCAGAACGCCTGTTTCGGGCATGGTCCACTCGGTAGTCGTGCTGCTGATACTCGTGCTGCTGATGCAGTTTGCCGCGGTGATACCGATGCCCACCATCGCCGCGATACTCTTTATGGTAGCCTACAATATGAGCGGCTGGAAGAATATCCGCAATACTATAAAGACCGCTCCCAAGAGCGATATACTGGTGCTTCTCGCGACGCTTGTTCTGACAGTCGTATTCGACCTTGTTGTTGCGATAGGCGTCGGCATGGTAATGGCTGCTCTGCTGTTCATGAAGCGCATGGCTGACGTTACCGAGGCTCACACATGGATAGACGCGGACGACGAGGAGACCGACCCCGACAACATCACGCTGAAGCGCATACCCGATCACACCAAGGTCTACGAGATCAACGGACCGATGTTCTTTGCGGCTTCCGAGAAGTTCGGATATATGCTCGACGACGAGCAAACAAATGTGCTTGTTATCCGCATGAGAAACGTTCCCGCGATAGACGCTTCGGGCGTTGCGGCGCTCAGCGATGTTGTTTCGCGCTGCAAGAAGCAGGGCGTGAACGTTGTATTCTCGCACGTTAATCCTCAGCCGATGCACGCTATGGAAAAGGCGGGGCTTGTCGAGAAGGTCGGCGCGGAAAACTTCTGCGACCACATCGACAACGCGCTGCTGCGGGCAGGGAATATCTCGCTCTCGGCGGCGGTCAGCAAGGGCGCGTAAGCGCATTATCGCAAAACCAAAAAACGAGCCACGGTATTTCCTGTCGGGAAGCACCGTGGCTTTTTTATAATTGCTGTTTTGCTAAGATACGCAAGGTCAGCCGCCGAGTATATATTACAGCGTTTCAACGAGATCGGGCTTGCAGACAAGGTGCCGCTCCGACGGAACACAATCTTCTGCCATGTACGCGGCGGGCAGCAGCGCTATCAGCTCGTAGTCCTTCGTCTCGGGGAAAAGCTCATGTACCTGCGGCGCGTCAAAATGACCTATCCATGTCGAGCCGAGCCCGAGATCATGTATTTCGAGCATCATGTGGGTCGCAGCGATAGCCGCGTCGATCTCGGCGAAATTCTTCTGATCGAACGGACGCACCCACGCGCCCTCGTGCCTGCCGCCGATCATGAAGATAACGGGCGCGTCGGCGATGAATTTCATCTTCGTGGCGGACAGCAGCTTCTCTTTCGCCTCCGCGCTCTTGAATACCCATATCTTTATCGGCTGAAAATTGACCGCCGTCGGCGCGTCGAGCCCTGCTTTGATGATCTTTTCGATCTGCTCGTCCGTAACGGGACGGGAAGGATCGAACTTCCTCGCCGAAAATCTGTCTCTTGCCAGCTGTGAAAACTCCGTCATGGTGATTACCTCCTATAAAAAAACGCCCGCTGCCGCAGGCGCTCTTATTAATTACAAAAATGATCGATTACGGTCTTGATACTCTTCTTGTATTGCCCGAAGCAGAAGCCCCGCTGCTAAGCTGTTCCTTTATATCGCGAACCTCTCTTTTTACCTCGCGCAGATCCTTTGATAAGTCATGAAGCGAGCCGCAGATGTCTATCAAAAGCTCAAGTATTTCTGCCATGATAATTCCCCTCCGAATAAAAGTTTAAGCTGTTCCTCAGACGCCTGTCGTGCCCGAACAAGAAAGAATATCCTTTCTTACAACTATATACATTTATTATACCATTTTTATTCAGTTAATTCAAGGTGTTAATCAGCTAAAAATCAACCCGTACATTTGTGTAAATTGTACATATTTTATACCGGCTTATGTACAGACCTCACTCTTTCGCGCTGTAATACTTTTTCAGAATAAAAGCGTCGGGATCCGAAAGGTTTTCGGGACAGGCGGGCTCGCCCTTGTATTTTCTGAAAAGCGCACAGCCTCCCATGCACACGGGCAGCTTCGCGCAGTTCAGGCACTTTTCGTGGTCGGGGAAAAGGTTTTCTTCGATAAACTCCGCGTGGCGCTTTTCGATGATATCAAAGCTGCTTTCGTCAAGCTCGGTGATGTTGCAGAAAGCCGTGCTCTGATCGGCGGCTAACTCGTTGCAGTGCGGGAAAACGAAGCCCATGTCGTCTATCACATAATCGTCGGGCTTGACGATATGGCAGGGCGCGGGCGTGGGGCTGAACACGCCCAGGCGTTCGGAAAGGTCTGTCTTCGCTGCGATGCTGTGATACTCCTCCGCAGTGAGTTCTTCGATGCCGACGCTGTTTTTTGCGGCGTCGATATGCACTCTCGCGGGGGAACAGCGCATTTCGTTACCCGTCTTTGCGGCGATAGCCATGATCTCTTCGCGCAGCTTGTCGTAGGAATCCGCGCTGCCCTTGTGAAGATTCGACCGTATGTTTATTATCATGCTTGTTTTGATGCCCGACAGATTTTCGATTATTTTGGCGTAGGTCGCGCCGCCGCCCCGCAGATACCTTGTTTTGTCGTGCAGAGCGCCGTAGCCGTCGATGGTCACGAGTGCAAAATAGCAGCCCACGTCTTCGAGAAGCCCGACCGTTTTCTGATTGAGCAGATAGGCGTTCGTGTGGATAGTCGAGGTGAATTTTGCGCCGTATTTCTCCGCAAGCGCCTTAAAGCCGTGCCCGAGATAGTCGATTATCTCGGGCACGAGAAGCGGTTCTCCGCCGAACCAGCCGATGCTGAGCTTATCGAACCGCCTTCGGAGAGCCTTTTTTCGGCATACCGCAGGATCTGCTCCTTCACCTCCTTCGGCATATTTCCGCTGCGCCTGTTCTGAAAGCAGTAGGGGCAGGCGAAATTGCACAGCGAGGTAACGTGCAGGGTAAGCCGCAGCTTCTTTTCTTTTATTTTCGCGTAGTGTTCAAGCGCGTTTTTTGAGACCTGTCCGAGCATTTCGAG
>JAILFF010000111.1 GCA_024697705.1 Ruminococcus sp. | reverse complement strand
ATTATCTTTTATCTGCCAAAGCCATCGCCCCGAGATAAGCAAGCACTGTGAGCACCGCCGCTATGCCTGTAATAACGCCCGTGACGATAGTCTGCTCTATCATCGTGCCGAGATACACCACAAGCCCCGTCAGCACTATTGTGACTATCATATTCGGGAACATATAAACAGTCATCGCCGACCCCTGCTTGATGACCTCTACCTCGTTCTCCCAGTCAAGGCGCATATGCTTTATGCCGCACACACAGCCCCACGCCGACGAGAACGCGCAGAGTATTATTACAAGCACTGCGTACAGCACCGTGCAGAGCGCGGTCGCCTTCGCGGAAACGCTCAGAGAGATCGTGGCGAACAGCGCAAACGGCGTTGTCAGCAGGAAATTGTACAGCATCTTGCCCCGATAAAGCGTTTTCTTCGGTATCGGAAGGCTCTGCACTATCCAGTAGTTCTTGCCTTCGAGAGAGGGCGTGAATGCCGCCGTCGAGACCATTCCCACAAAAAAATACACGATGAACGGTATCGCGGGGCAAAGCATTTCCTTCGTGAGCGGAGCGCCCTCGAACGCCTTCGCTATCAGCTTATCCACATCGGCGAACATTATCCCGATGCCCGCGATAAGGCAGAACAGCTCGCCTATCAGCGCGTTCGTCATGTACACCGCCGAGCCCGTCATGCGGCGGAACTCCTTGAATACGACAGCACCGAGAACACTGCGGCTCTTCTGCTCGGTCATTTTGAATTCGCCCTTCGCCGAGTGAGACTTAAGCGCCGAATTTATCCTGCGGTACGCCCTGCCGACGGGAATGAATATCAGCTCGAAAAGCAGCGCCGTCACTCCGACAAGCAGCAGCATATCGGATATTTTGAGGTCTGCCGAAGCGCCCCTGAACCACTCTATCGGCGGATAATACTGCCCCGCCGTGACGTTCATGTCCGAGATATATGTCACGACCTCCTCGGTCTTGTTCTCGCGGAACATATCTTCGAGGAAGAACCTCAGTCCGAAGCAGGCAAGCACCAGCATTATCGAAAGCACCGTCTGCGCTATCGTCTTGTTCTTAAAGCCCGACCCGAGCTTCGCGATAAGAAATCCCAGAAACGCCGCAAGAAGCATCGGAATAACGGGCAGGAAAAGCGAGAGTATCGCCCACACGGGATAGACCGCGAGCGCGGGCTTTGCGAAGTATCCGTACACCGCAAGCATCGAGACCGAAATGCTCGCATACCACGGCAGGCTCTTTACGTACATATACATGAACTTGCAGGCGGCGATGGCTTTCGGCTCGAAGGGCAGCGACATCAGCATATCGTACTCCTTGAACGCGAACAGATAGCCGTTCGTCTTGAAAAGCGTCAGCACGAACGCGAGTATCGAGATCACCGCCGCGCACACTGCGGGTATCATCTCCGCCGTTCCGTAATAACCAAGACCCACACATTCGGCTATGCAGAAGGTCATCAGCATAAGGTACAGAATGAAATTCCCGACCATGCCGCCGACTATTTTGCCTCTCTTTTTCTTGTCCTTGCAGTATTTACAGCTGTTCCTCATGCTTGTGGAAAGCAGAAGGTTCTTCAAAAGCACTAAATTCTTGTTCATGTTCATTTTCCTTCAATTACCTCTAAGAATACCTCTTCGAGCGACCCGCCGTGAGTAAGCTCCTCCATCGTTCCCGAAGCGATTATCTTCCCCTGCTTGATTATGGCTACCTTGTTGCAGAGCTTTTCGGCAACGTCAAGCACATGGGTCGAGAAGAATATCGCAGTCCCCTTCCCGCAGACCTCATGCATTATCTGTTTGAGTGTGAATGCCGCCTTCGGGTCGAGCCCCACGAAAGGCTCGTCGAGTACAAGAAGCTTCGGCTCATGGATAAGCGCCGAGATGACCGCTAATTTCTGCTTCATGCCGTGAGAGTATGAGCTTATCAGGTCGCCCAATGAATCGGTTATCTCGAACCTGTCGGCGTAGTCGGAGATGCGTGCCTTTCTGTCGGCGGCGCTTATCCCGAAAACGTCGGCTATGAAATTAAGATACTGTATGCCTGTCAGATTCTCGTACAGATCGGGGTTGTCGGGGATATAGGCGGTTATCCTCTTGCACTCCATCGACTCTTTTTTGACGGAATGACCGTCTATAAATATCTCGCCCTCGGTGAAGTCGAGCACGCCCACCACAGCGCGGATAGTCGTCGATTTTCCCGCGCCGTTATGCCCGATAAAGCCGTAGATATCGCCGCTCTCGACGGTGAGGTTCACATTGTCGGCGGCTTTTTTGCCCTCACTGCCGTCGCCGTAGGTCTTCGAGTAGCCCCTTATTTCGAGTATAGCGTTTGTTTTTGCCATAGTCTGTCACTCTCTTTCTTCCGAATATTTATCTGTTATGATACATCTCAATATGTAATTAAGATATATTTGATATCATAATAATATCACATCTTATTCAGTTTGTCAATGTTCTCTTGAACCGCTGACAAGATATGACGACCCGCTCCGACCGTGAAGCTGAAAAACAGCAATTGACTTGCAACGTCAAACGTGCTATAATTAAGGCAACGCCTGTCAACCGCATCAAGCGAAAGGAGATACGATCAATGCTTGCAAATTATCATACGCACACGGTCAGATGCCATCACGCCGTCGGCACGGAAAGGGAGTACATCGAAGCGGCGATAAGGGCGGGATTCAAGACGCTGGGCTTCTCCGACCACGTTCCGCAGCCCTATCCCGAAAGATTCGATTCGGGCATAAGAATGGACATGGAGGAGCTGCCCGACTACACGGGGACGCTTACGGCGCTTAAAGAAGAGTACCGCGACCGCATAGAGATACTTATCGGCTACGAAGTGGAATACACCCACAAGTATTTCCGCCCGCTGCTGAAAGAGCTCTGCAAATTCCCGATCGACTATATGATACTCGGGCAGCATTACGTCCCCGACGAGGTCGAGGGGCATTATACGGGAGCTCCCACCGACAGCGAGGAAAGGCTCAAAGCCTACGCCGATCTTGTCATCGAGGGCATGGAAACGGGGCTTTTCGCCTACCTTGCGCACCCCGACCTGATAAACTTCATCGGCGACGACAGAGTTTACCGACATCACATGATGAGGGTGATCGAAGCGGCGACCGAGCTCGGTATCCCGCTCGAAGTGAACCTCTACGGCTTTATCGACCGCAGGCAGTATCCTTCCGAGCGCTTTTTCCGCATGGCTTCGGAAGCGGGTGCGGAGTTCATCATCGGCTGCGACGCGCATATGCCCGATATGCTTGTAACTCCCGAAGGCATACCCCCGCTGAAAAGATTTCTCAAAAACTGCGGGATAACTGTCGGGGACAACGTGCTTGACTTATCGGGCGATTTCAA
>JAILFF010000046.1 GCA_024697705.1 Ruminococcus sp. | reverse complement strand
AGCCGTACCGAGTGTATATGATAGCAGCCGCGCACAAGTTTCTCAGGATATACTATGCCAGAGTAATGCAAGTGCTGTGCTGACAAATCATTCTCAAAATATAGCCAATGACTGCTTTGAAAAATATTCATTGCGGTCTTTATGTCGTACCTGTTTTTGCATTTGTTAAGATTTTGTAAATCATTCATTTTCGGTATTGACTTTTATTTGCAGGTCTTTAGTATTATATTGGGGGCGATTTTCTGTCGGTAGAACTTCAAGCGGTAGATCATCAAGGCATAGGTTTTCTACCCCTTGTTTTTCACCCTCTTGCGGAGCTGAAAATTCAGCGGTTTCCAACATTCCTGTTGAAAGTTCCGCACCGGATACTGCTGCCTTTGCTTCTGCCTTGACCTTTTCGGTATGCCGTTCAGCTTCGTCCTCGCTTATGGGCATTTCAAAGAAATCGTAGACATACTCGATGCCCTTGCTTGCCGTCATATTGGCATACAGCTTGGTAACTAACAGAGATAGTGAGCGTTTTTCAGTTCTTTGAGGGCAGAGTCGATAGCTGTCTTGCCCTCTTTGCATATAGCGACCAGCCCCGAAACAGAGTAGTCCCAATCATCGGGAAAGGAAAGCACTCTCAACAGCAGACCGAGGGCTTTCAGGCTGATCTCCTTAGAACGGAGAAGCAGACTGCTTACTATGGTAAAATTGTCGGTCTTATTGACACGGCATCGCTTTGACTTGTTGGAAAGCATATTGCCCTCAGCTAAAACAGCGCAGGAGAGTGTCTTGTCTTTCTCCGAGCTTTCATAGAAATCATAAACATAATGTATCCTGCCGTCCTCGGTCTCGTTCGGGTAGAGCTTTGATATTTTGAGATAGCCCCACTCCTGCAAATCTTTCAGGACGGTCTCGATAGCCGTTTCTCCCTCTTTGCAGATAGAGGTCAGCCCCTTGACTGAGTAATCCCATTCCTCGGGAAGTCCCATTACACGGCCCAGCAGACCGACTGAAGCCAGACTGAGGTTTGATGACCGCAGAAACGAATTACTCAGCAGGGTAAAGTTTTTCGATTTATGTATACGGCAGACCGATGATGAAACGGTCTTGCTCTTTTTAATTTTTTTGCCCATTTTTATCACCCTGTCAGTTATCTCAGCTTCATATTCGGTATACGCAGCTTGTTCACGGCATAGGTGTCGCCGTGAATGATAATAACGAATTTCTCTTTTCTAAGCTCCGAAAGAGCATCACGCACCGTTGCAGGGGTGTCCTTCGGAAAGAAACAACACATTTCCTCAAACGTGCGGTAGTCCCTTTCGGGGACATTGAGCATATTGTCGAGGATCGCATAAGCCGGCAGGGTGAGGACACCGTGATCGTTCGGGACGATCCGCATAGGATTTGGCATAGAATAACCTCCTTGACTTTCATTCTGAAAAAGAAAAACGCTCCTCATCTCTGAGAAGCGTAAGTACGATATTCGATTTTGGACACAAAAATAGCGGACAGCGCTTCACTTGTATGAAACACCATCCGCTGTTACCCATTATTCAGTTTGTCAACAGGCTTTCTACCGTTTTTTAGGTCGTTTTTTGGCTTTCTACCAAGTTTCTACCAACTTTTGAGCCGTTGGCTGTCTACCAAGTTTCTACCAAAAATCTTCAAATCAGCGATTTTTTCAATTTAACGAAATAGAGCAGTTTTGATGCTTTCTACCGCCAAAAGTGCCGTAAAATCGGGTTCTAAACTATCCTTAATGAACACTAATGAACAGTAATTACAAATAGGCTTCATTTTATCACATTTCCGAATAAAGTCAAAGACGGTATCCTCCCGAACACAAAGTCGGGAAGATACCGTTTCTTTTAGGTTTATCGCTTTTGTTTTCCCAGGAGCATTGCTGCCCTGATAAATCAGGTGGTCAATTTGACAAATTAGAGTACCTGCACCTTGACAGAACAAGTGCCTGTGTGACAAGATACAGTCACTTCTGAAGGACAAATAGGGAGAGCGTTAACACGTGCAAGCACGTACTGATTGCCGTAAAAGCATTTACCCATAAATAGTTCGACTGTGATTACTTTTCACAACATTATAGTTTACGAATTCATTTGTGAATATTAAGTTGACTTATTTATTCTCACAGCAAATATGCTTGAATTTTCCACTGACTTTGTTAGCCTGCGGAGGAATTTCTGAAAGAACTATCTCAATACCGATCACGCCTTTTTCGGCGAAAAACTCTGTCAGTTCGCGATTTGCCTGCTCAAATGCGGTGGAAATTTTTTCTCCCGTCAAACGAAGCTCAAATCTTTTCGTGGACTTCTGAACAAGCTGAAAACGCCGCACGCCGGGAATTTCCTCAAGTATCTTGTACAGCGACATCGGAGCGACCTTAACGCCGTTCTCAAAGGTTATAATATCGTCCGTTCTGCCCTCTATCTCCAACCAGCGGGACTTTCTGCCGCAGGCGCACGGCTCGTCGTGAACGATAACGCGGTCGGTGAGTTCATATCGGATAAACGGCTGTATATAATTGGAAAGGTTTGTGATAAGCACCTTGTCGGACTGCACGCCGCAGCCAACCGGATTGTTTTTGCTGTCTACAGGCTCGACGATCACCCAGTCCTCATTGATATGCAGATGTTTCTCACAACATTCGCAGGCGATTTCCCCTCCCTCGGTGCAGGAGTAATGCGTCTGTACATAGCATCCGAATTTCCTTGTAAGCTTGGCGCGGATATCATCAGTAAGAAGCTCGCCGCCCGTTATCACCACATTGGGTTTGATCTTAAGCTCGTCAATATCCGCAAGAAGCGCGAGATTAGACGGATAGCCGCTAAGCATCGCGGGCGCAAAGTCGTTAAGCTCTTTTACGATCTGTTCTTCGGGCGCGTTGACATCGACCGTGATCTTCGTTTTGCGGCGCGGCATTTTAAGCGAAAGATACCGCGACATTCCGCAGGCGAGGTAAAAGCCGTAATTGGCAAACACTCCTGCGGTCTTTTTGCCGTTTTTCATAAATGCCTTGAGATCCTCCTGCCGTGCGAATGTGCGGAAGGCAGCTACAGCCGAAGAAACGTCAATCGCGCTCTTGTCGTAAAGTACGACGGCGGGATTTCCCGTCGAGCCGGATGTCTTGAAAATAAGATATTTGCCGTCGATCATCCTGCCTACATTGTCAATATCGGCGGTGAATTCTTCTATCCGCTTCATAGTGATGCGGCTGTCGGTAACAAAATTATCGAAGTTCGCCATCATTTCCGGCTTGCTTGTAGGCGGCAGATCGCCGAGCGAAAAGTTTTCGGGAATATTTTTGTACAGTTCCCTGTAATACGGACTGTTCACCCTTGCGAAGCTCGCAAGCTTAACAAGCCTTTTACGCTGCAATTCTTTTATCTCCTCAGAGGAAAGACCGCCTCCGCGATAGGTTTTTATCATCTCGCTTAATAAACTCATAATCAATTGTCTCCTTTGAACGTTTGGTTTATATGTTTTTGTAAATAAGAGAACGGGCGGGGCAATGGCACGAAATACTTCGTGCAGCCGCCCTACACCCGTTCTTAAATACGAAATTGATAATGCATTTTAAAGCAGCGTTATGCCGTTTTCGGCGCATTTAGCTACCATTTCGTCAGTCCAAACCGAAGACTGTACCTCGCCGATGTGAGCCTTTTCGAGCAGAAGCATACACAGCCTCGACTGACCGATTCCGCCTCCGATCGTAAGCGGAAGAGTGCCGTCGGCTATCATCTGATGATACTTGTACTTCATTCTGTCCTCCGCTCCACATTCCGCCAGCTGGCTCTTAAGCGAATCCGCATCAACTCTTATACCCATAGAGGAGATTTCAAGCGAATCGTCAAGAACCTCGTCCCATACGAGAATATCGCCGTTCAGAGCCCAGTCGTCGTAATCGGGCGCTCTGCCGTCGTGCTTTTTGCCGCTTTTGAGCTTGCCGCCTATTCCCATAAGGAACACGGTTTTATGCTCCTTGGTGATAAGGCGCTCGCGCTCGTGACCTGTCTTGTCGGGGTACATATCTTCAAGCTCCTGAGTGGTGATAAAGAAGGGTTCGTCGCAGATCGCCGCTTTGAGCTGCGGATAGCGCAGGCTTACCTTTCTCTTGGTATAGACAACCGCCTTGACCACGTTCTTAACGGTTTCTTTAAGGAAATCAATTGTGCGCTGCTCGCGGGAGATGACCTTTTCCCAGTCCCACTGATCGACGAAGATCGAGTGGGTGTTGTCGGTATCGTCATCGCGTCGGATCGCGTTCATGTCGGTATAGATGCCCTCGCCAACGCCGTAGCCGTAGCGGTAAAGCGCCATTCTTTTCCACTTAGCAAGCGACTGAACGACCTCGGCTTTGCCGTCGATCTCCTTGATGTCGAAATCGACTTTTCTTTCAACGCCGTTAAGGTCGTCGTTGATGCCGCTGCCCTGCTTTACGATAAGCGGCGCGGAAACGCGGTCGAGGGTCAGCGAGAATGACAGCGCCTGCTGAAATACGTCCTTGATATATTTTATGGCGTGCTGAGTTTCTCTGAGCGTTAATGAAGACTTGTAGTCTTTGGGGATATACAGCGATCTTGACATAGAGATCATTCCTTTCAATATGTATATTATTATATCTTTATCTGATAGAGCCGACAGTTCTCGGGAAGAGTATCACGTCGCGGATATTTGCCATGCCCGTAGTGTACATGATAAGTCTTTCAAAGCCGAGTCCGAAGCCGCCGTGAGGCACGCTGCCGAACTTGCGCAGATCGAGATAATCGCTGTACAGATCGAGGTTCATTTTCCTTTCGTTCATGGCAGCGAGCAGCTTTTCAAGATCGTACTCTCTCTCGCTGCCGCCTATGATCTCGCCTACGCCCGGCACAAGCAGATCGACCGCCGCAACGGTCTTGCCGTCGGGGTTCTGCTTCATGTAGAAGGACTTGATCTCCTTCGGATAATCGGTAACGAATACAGCCTTCTTGAACACCTTCTCGGAGAGATAGCGCTCGTGCTCTGTCTGCAAGTCGCAGCCCCACTCAACGGGATAAACAAACTGCTCGCCCGAGTTTTTCAGCAGCTCGATGGCTTCGGTATAGGTAACTCTGCCGAATTCGTGGGAAATAAGCTCTTCGAGCCTTGCTTTCAGACCCTTTTCAAAATGCGCGTCAAAGAAAGCTATCTCGTCGGGGCAGGTCTTGAGCAGCTTGCCGATAACGAATTTCAGCATATCCTCTGCCAGCTCGATAACGTCGTCAAGCTCCATGAAGGCTACCTCGGGCTCGATGTGCCAGAACTCGGCAAGGTGCTTGGGCGTGTTGGAGTTTTCGGCACGGAATGAAGGACCGAAGGTGTATATCTTGCCCATAGCCATTGCAGCCATTTCGCCCTCTAACTGACCCGATACCGAAAGACCCGCCTTTCTGCCAAAGAAATCGTTGGCGTAGTAATCCTCTTCGGACTTGAATTCGCTGCTGTAACCGATGGTCGTTACCTGGAACATCTCGCCCGCGCCCTCGCAGTCGCTGCCCGTGATAAGCGGAGTGTTTATATATACATAATGATGGCTCTGGAAATACTCATGGATAGCAGCGGCAAGCACCGAACGCACGCGCCATACGGCGTTAAAGGTGTTCGTTCTGCCCCTTAAATGAGGAATGGTGCGCAGGAATTCGAGAGTGTGACCCTTCTTCTGAAGCGGATAATCGGTGGGAGCGTCGCCGAAAACGGTGATATTCTCGGGAACGGCGTTGATCTCGATGGTGTTGTTTCTGCCTGCAACAGCCTTGCCCGTTACTTTGAGCGACATACCTACTCTCGGCTCCTTGTAATCGCCGTCGCCCTTTTCAACTACGACCTGTACATTTTTGAGCGTAGTGCCGTCGTTCAGCTCGATAAACGCAACGCTTTTTGAATTACGAGAGGTGCGTACCCATCCGCAGACGGTAACTTCCTTTTCTACGTATTCCTGCGAGCCGATAAGATCGACAATATCAATATGCTTCATGATGAAAAACTCCTTTCGGTAATAAAAAACTTACGAAAAAACAAAAAGCTCCCGTCCATATACAGGACGGGAGCATACTTGCAAAAACCCGTGGTGCCACCTGAATTACCGCAAAAGCGATCACTTTTGGTCCGCTGTAACGTGCGGAACACGTCTTGCCTACTAAGCCGCAGAGCTTTACCAAGCTTTACGCCTGCCGCTGCCGCCTTTGGGTTCGCCGCTCGGGAGTGTTATTCGCACAGACTCTGATATGCGGCTCTCACCGTCCCGCACTCTCTGAAAACGAAATTCCGTGTTACTTCTCTCCGTCATCGCATTTAATATGATATTTGCATTATATCACCTTTTCCGCAAATTGTCAATAGTACAATTTCTATAAAATCAGATGAGATTTTAAGTGACTGTTTTGTCGGTCTATAACAAATGCTGTTATCACTCCCCTGCTCGAGATATTTAAAAATGACCTTGAAACCCGTCGAAAAGAAATTATTCAAACATTTAACGAAACATTGCTATTGAAAAAAACGTCGGAAAGTGATA
>JAILFF010000045.1 GCA_024697705.1 Ruminococcus sp. | reverse complement strand
AGCCGTACCGAGTGTATATGATAGCAGCCGCGCACAAGTTTCTCAGGATATACTATGCCAGAGTAATGCAAGTGCTGTGCTGACAAATCATTCTCAAAATATAGCCAATGACTGCTTTGAAAAATATTCATTGCGGTCTTTTTGTCGTACCTGTTTTTGCATTTGTTAAGATTTTGTAAATTATTCATTTTCGGTATTGACTTTTATTTGCAGGTCTTTTGTCCTTCGGTGTGATCTTATTATAGCATAATAGCCGGGTGCTGTCATTCATTTTTTTTTGCGGAGTTTATGTACTTGCAAAGCTTTATCTTCTGTGATATAATAGGAATACAGATATATCCGAGGGGTGTTTGTCATGCAGATCATAATTCATATGGAGAATATAAACGGGCTGCGGCTGCCGCTCGATTACGGATACAGGGTGTCGAGCGCCATATACCGCCTTGCCTATGCCGACGAGGATTATTCCGCGTTCCTGCATGACTGCGGCTACGGCGAGGAAGGGCGGCGGTACAAGCTCTTTACTTACTCGCCGCTCAAAGGGCATTACCGCATTGAGGATAAACGTATCTGTTTTGACGGGGATATCTCGCTTGAAGTACGCAGTATCTCGGAGAGGTTCTGCGAGGCGGTCAAGTCCACGCTGCTGACAAACGGCTCTGTCAAGATAATGGATACCGTTCTGCCCGTGAAAATGACAGAGATATATGACCGCCCTCTCACCGTTGCCGAAGCCGATATCAAGACTGTTTCGCCCATCGTTGTAAGCAGCTCGGAGAATGGAAAGACCGTTTATTACTCCCCCGAGGACGACTGCTGGGAGGAAATGATAAACCTCACGCTGTACCGCAAGTTCACCGCCGCATACGATGAGGGACCGCCCTCTGTCGTTAAGCTCGGGCTGCTCGGAAAGCCGAAGAAGGTCGTCACGCGGGTGAAGGGGATATGGGTGACGGGCTATCATGCGCGGCTGCACCTCGCGGCTCACCCGCTCGTTACGGCGTTCCTGTACGAAACGGGTCTGGGCGCGAAGAATTCGCAGGTGTTCGGTATGTTTGAAGATCTGTAACAAGTCGATCCACACCTTGTTTATGAATAAAAGTTATCATTTCATGATATTTCGGTCGTTTTTTCTGTGAATATATATTGACATTTCCTACATATTGTGCTATACTTTTCTCAGAGCAATATATCTTGCTCTTGTATCTTACCCGCCTGCGGGAATTGAAACCGTATGACATACGGAGATAATCCATGGGGTGAATACTTGTATCTTACCCGCCTGCGGGAATTGAAATGAAAAAGCCGTCTGCGCCCGTGGGGTGCATACGGCTTTGTGCTTTGAAAGGAACCTTGTTATGGAAATGAACGCTCTTGTGCTTGTAGTCAGCTTGTATTCCGACGGCAGGAATGAAATATCCTACCGTTTCGGCGGGGATATCTATACGGGCAGACAGACCAATGAGGCTGCCGCAAAGCTCACTATCGACAAGTACGGCGCGGACAGGAACATCTGTATTTCTTCGCCGCAGGTGCTGAATGATAAGAAACGCGATCTCGGCGGGAAGACTACATACGAATATTTCAAGGCGGCTATCGGGGAGTACGCCCGCGGGAACGGCAAGCGCGTCCCCGATTTTATCTGTATTCCTGTCAATGATGAGGGCGGTGCAGAAAAGCCCGCGCCAAAGCTGTTTGACGAGCTTATCGCGGCACTTGGAAACTGCGATATTTATTTCGATACCACGGGCGGCGGCAGGGATACCTCGACCATACTCCAGCTGCTGATGAAATACCTTGAGATATTCGGCAGGAATTTTGCTCACGCATGGTATTCCGACCTGAACAAGAAGGTCATTATTGACGTGACGGAGGATTTAGGCTCGGTGCTCGACCTGCTTGACGCGGTAGGGATGTTCAGAACGACAGGCAGCAGCAAGGCTCTTGTGAGCCTTAAAGCTAAAAGCATTAACGATACCGACCTGTGCGAGGCGATCGACAAAATGGAGAACTTTTCTTCCTCTATCAGGCTTAACTGTGTGGGCGGTCTCGAAAAGATCATCACGGATATGAACGCCTGCTTTAACAAGATCATCGACTCGGACCGAATGGGCGGCAGCAGCGCCGAGTATATTCTGCGTGCGCTCATGCCGCGTCTGAAGGAGAGCTTTTTCCCGGACGGCAAAGCGGATATAATCGGTATCGTGCGCTGGTGTCTGAAAAACGATCTTTTGCAGCAGGCTATGACGATAATCACCGAAAGGCTGCCGGCGTATCATTTAGCGCATGATCTGATAGATTTTCACGGTGACGAAAAATATTTGCTGAAAGATAAAAGGCAGCATGAAGATAAGTATTATTATCTTTATTTCTCTGTTCTTATGAAAAATCTCGGAACAGAGAAGGAGCGTTTCAGAACGCTTCGGAACGATTTTTACAAAAAATACCGTGATCATAAAACATACTTGTAATGTCAATAGGGAACAAACTTAATCGAAGTGAACCTCACCGATGCCGATGAAGAAAATGCGGATTTTACGCACTTTTTTGCGGAATTTTCTCTCTCCCGTGTATTCGCCGACTTCGATATGTTCAATAAAATCTCTGAGAACCTCAGAAGTGACCTCTGAA
>JAILFF010000032.1 GCA_024697705.1 Ruminococcus sp. | reverse complement strand
TGCGCTTTCCTTCGGTATTGGCGGCAAAAGCCGAGATCAAAACCGGCACGGCAGCACCTATCGAAATACCCAGCAGGATAGGCAGAGAGGTTTGAAAATCTATCGCGCCGGTAGCCGTCATCGACTGAAGTATACCCACCGCCGCCGAAGCGCTCTGGAGAACCGCCGTAAACAGCGTACCTGCGACTATGCCCAAAAACGGGTTTGAGAACATTGTGAGTATCTTAACGAATGCGGGGCTGTCTTTGAGCGGAGCCATTGACGCGCTCATGGTCTCGATGCCGATCATCAGCACCGCAAAGCCCAGCATTATCTCGCCGGCGTTCCGGTACTTTTTTGAAGAACGGAAAATAATGCCCATAACGGCGATAATGCCCATTATAGTATCGGTAGAAAGCAGCGCCAGCCAACCGGCTTCGCCGCCCTGTATAGATGACATGGCGATTATCCAGCCGGTTATGCTCGTACCCAAAAGCGAGCCCAGGATAATGCCTATCGACTGCCTGAACTTCATCATGCCCGAGTTAACGAAGCCGACGGTCATGACCGACGTAGCCGATGAAGATTGTATGATAGCCGTTACGCCCGTTCCGAGCAATATTCCTTTGAGCGGTGTGTTTGTAAGCTTCGCGAGCAGTGTTTCGAGCTTGTTGCCCGCCGCCTTTTTAAGCGCGTCGCCCATCAGCGACATTCCGAACATGAAAAGCGACAGTCCGCATAAAAGACTGAACAGATTCGTGATATTCATTAAACGGCACCTGCCTTTCGGCTGATATCCGCGCAAAAATGCCGTGCTGTGCCGATTTGTCCGTTATCCATAGAGATACCTCACCGTATTTCCGTTCAATTAACAATTCATTCACTTCTTTTGTATACCGTGGATATTATATCATATTATGTCGGACTTGTCAACAACAAAAGTCGGCTTATGAAAACGTTTAATAAAGAATTTACACTTGCGGCGTCGGCGGGGGAGCGCGTCATATCGCGATGATTCGACAGGCGGTTTGTCCCACTTTTCGGGTAATGTCTAAAATCCGTTTGACAAAAAAGACCGTGTATGATAAAATGATATTTATGTTCGTAAGTTTTTTGACATGGAGGAGCTATGGATTTTACCATACGGAAACTTGAAAAAAGCGAATATCCCGTGCTTGACGACTTCCTTTACGAGGCGATCTTCGTACCCGAGGGAGCGGAACCTCCGCCGCGTGAGATTATTTATCGCCCGGAGCTTAGGGTCTACACCGAGGATTTCGGCAGCGGTAAATGCGACAAGGCGCTTGCGGCGGTAGCTGACGGGAAGATCGTCGGCGCGGTGTGGGTGCGTATCATGGACGATTACGGGCATATCGACGACGAAACGCCCTCGTTTGCGATCTCGCTTTACGGGGAGTACCGCAGCATGGGGATAGGCACGGCGCTGGTGCAAGCCATGCTCTCGGAGCTTAAAGCGGCGGGGTATGCGCGGGCGTCGCTGGCGGTGCAGAAAGCCAATTATGCCGTTAAGATGTACCTTGCTGTCGGGTTTGAAGTGTATGACGAAAACGACGAGGAGTATATAATGGTGTGCCGGTTGGACAGGCTTTGATTTTTTGTTTTGCAGCCTGCGGATATTCACGAACCTGCGCTGATCTTGCTGCGCCGGTCCGCTTAATTTTTCCTGCCCGGTGTTATTTTGTTTTGATAAGGAGAACCAATGTTTAAACTTCTAAAAACTCAAGGACGCGCCCGCCGCGGCGAGTTCCGGACGCCCCACGGCGTTATACAGACCCCCGTTTTCATGAATGTGGGTACCTCCGCCGCGATAAAAGGCGGCATTTCCTCCATCGACCTCGCAAACGAGCTCAAATGTCAGGTGGAGCTGTGCAATACTTACCACCTCCACGTCCGCCCCGGCGACGAGATAATCTATAAAATGGGCGGTCTGCATAAATTTATGAACTGGCATAAGCCCATTCTCACCGACAGCGGCGGCTTTCAGGTGTTCTCTCTCGCGAAGCTGCGCCGAATCAAGGAAGAGGGCGTTTACTTCAATTCGCACATCGACGGCGCAAAAATATTCATGGGACCCGAGGAAAGTATGCGCATACAGTCGCACCTCGCATCGACCATAGCAATGGCGTTCGACGAGTGCGTCGAAAATCCCGCCGAGTATAATTACTCCAAACGCAGCTGCGAACGCACCACGCGCTGGCTCGAACGCTGCATCGCCGAGATGAAGCGGCTCAATTCGCTTGAAGAGACCATCAACCGCGAACAAATGCTCTTCGGAATCAATCAGGGCTGCACCTACGACGACCTGCGTATCGAGCATATGAAGCGAATCCGCGAGCTTGAATACTGCGCGGGTTTTGCGATAGGCGGTCTGGCGGTGGGTGAGCCTACCGACGTCATGTACCATGTTATCGAACAGGTCGAGCCTTTCATGCCGACCGATAAACCGCGTTATCTTATGGGCGTTGGTACGCCGTCGAACATTATCGAAGCCGTTTACCGCGGGATAGACTTTTTTGACTGCGTAATGCCGAGCAGAAACGCCCGCCATGCGACGATATTCACATGGGGCGGTATGATGCACGCGCATAATAAGCAGTACGAGCTTGACAGCCGACCGCTCGACCCCGAGTGCGATTGTCCGACGTGCAGGAATTTCTCGCGGGCTTATATAAGGCACTTGTTCAAATCGAACGAGCAGCTTGCGGGAAGGCTGGCGGTGCAGCATAATCTGTATTTCTACAACACGCTTACCGAGCGCATAAGGAAGGCGCTTGATGAGGGTACTTTTGAGGAGTTCAGGAATACCTATTCGGAAAAGCTGTCTTCAAAGCTCTGTGACTGATAATGCTATGAAAGATACAAAATTTGACATGAAAAAAATGATATCGAACACTGCCGAGGCTGCCTCTACGGCGATGATGTTCACAAGTATGATCGTGATATTTATAAGCGCAATCGTCTGCGTCTTCATGTTTTTCCGCGGAAAGTATCTTGCGGCTCTGATCTTTCTGCTGATCGCGGCGGCAAGCGTGTTTTTCCTGAAACAGTTGATTAACTGTGATGACAGACGGATAGCAAGAGAAAAGCGCGAATACAGGCTCAGATACATTACAGCGCTGAAGGTATTTGACCTCGAACTCGGCGAGCTGTATTTCGAGCACGACAGCAAGATCGGAGAGCTTGCACTGATACGCGGCATTCCCGCGCTCGCGGGCGGCGGAGAACTTAAGGTGACAGACGATGGAAGCGGGCTTGATACCGTTCCCGTAAGGGAGTGCGTCAAGCGTGTGCTTAAGGATAAGGATAAGATCGTCGAGGGCATGATCGGCGTGGTCAGAGAAGTATACGAGGACGAGGGCATAACCGAGGAAGAGGCGGGAGGAGTCCCTACCGACAGGGATTATATCCTGTCTCGCCTAAGCATTGACCGGGTCTATCTCTCTGCGGACGATAACGGCTGGTCTGCCTGCGTTTACGGATATATGGATAATTCCGTCGTCGATCATATAGGCGAACACGGTCTCTCGGCGGACTTTACAAGCGACAGACCCGACTACGATTTTTACAGCGGGTGAAAAGATGATATATTAAGGAAAGATGAAAATGATAGACCTTGCGATCTTCGACCTCGACGGCACGCTTGCCGATTCGATATACGATCTTGCCGACGCAGTGAATAAGGCGCTTGCCGAAGGCGGCTTCCCGACGCACGATTACGACGAGTACCGCCATTTCGTCGGCAACGGCGCGAAAAAGCTTATCGAACGCGCTCTGCCCGAAGGCTCGCCGCCCGAACTGCGCGACAGGATTCACGCGGCGTTCTCGGCGAATTACCGCGCCTGCTGCCTTGACAAGACAAAGCCCTATGACGGGATCCCCGAGCTTATCGGGCGGCTTCGCGAACAAGGCGTTCTCTGCGCGGTGGCTTCAAACAAGCCCGACGAGTTTTCGGCGCTGATCGTCGAAAGCCTTTTCGGAAAGGGCGTATTTTCGCTGATAAGAGGCAAGCGCGACGGTACTCCCACCAAGCCCGCGCCTGATATCGTCTATTCGATAGCGGAAGAGCTTGACTGCGACCTCGGAAACGCCGTCTATATCGGCGATTCGGACGTAGATGTGCAGACGGCTCACAACGCGGGGCTTAAATGCATCGGCTGCGCGTGGGGATTTCGCGGCGAGGAGGAGCTTTTGCAGGCGGGCGCGGACTTTATTGCGCGTCAGCCGTCGGAAATAGGCGACATTATCGGCACCGTCGGGTGCGGTATTTTGCGCTGAACAGAAAGGAAAGACTATGAAAGATTTTTACAAGCGGTTCGTAAAGGAGGAGCTTGACGCCGAAGGCAGGCTTGTCAGCTTCGCTCTCGATATCAAGGACGATTTCAATTTTTCCTACGACGTGGTGGACGAGTTGGGCAGACTTGAACCCGATAAGACCGCCATACTGTGGGTTGGCGAAAACGGCGAGGAACACCGCTTTTCCTACAAGGATATGATGGACGAGAGCAGCCGCGTCGCAAATATGATGCTTGCACACGGCGTTAAAAAGGGCGATTTCGTGCTTGCTGTTCTGAAAAGACATTACGAATTCTGGTTCTTGGCTTACGGACTTATGAAGATCGGCGCGATACTCGTTCCCGCGACCAATCAGCTCACGACGAAGGACTATATCTACCGCTTTAAAGCGGCTGACATAAGCTATGTCGTAGCCACGGGCGAGAACGGTGTTTCCGAAAATATCGACGCGGCGCTGAAAGTATACGGCGGCATCAAGGAGAAATTCATCACTCACGGGAAACGCGAGGGCTGGACGGATTTTCTGACCGAGACAGCCAAATATTCCCCCGTGCGAGAGAGGATAGAGACTCACGTTACCGAGCCGATGCTCATGTACTTTTCGAGCGGCACGACGGGCTATCCGAAAATGGTGCTGCATAACTACTCGATAGCCGCCGCGCATATCCTCACGGGCAAGCACTGGCATCACCTTGACGAGAACTCGCTTCACCTGACCGTTTCCGAGACAGGCTGGGCGAAGTGCGCGTGGGGCAAGATGTTCGGTCAGTACGTGGCAGGGGCGACCTCGTTCATCTACGATTTCGACCGCTTCGACCCCGACAAGCTCATGAAGATGATACAGGATTACAGGATAACCTCGTTCTGTGCGCCGCCTACCATGTACCGCTTTTTCATCAAGGCGGGTATATCGAAGTACGATCTCAGCTCGATAAAGTACAGCTGTATCGCGGGCGAGGCGCTCAATCCCATCGTTTACCGCCGCTGGTTCGAGTCCACGGGACTAAAGCTCATGGAGGGCTTCGGACAGACGGAATCGGCTGTCATACTGGGCAATCTTTACGGCATGGAGCCTAAGGCAGGCTCGATGGGCAAGCCTACGCCGCTTTACAAGGTAGCTTTGATGGACAGCGACGGCGAGCTTACTCCGCAGGGCGAGGTGGGCGAGATAGTCGTCTACGGCGAGGAGGGCAAGACCCCCGGTCTGCTGAAAGAGTATTACCGCAATCCCGCCGAGAACGAACGTGCCTGGAAGTACGGCG
>JAILFF010000329.1 GCA_024697705.1 Ruminococcus sp. | reverse complement strand
GCCCGCGAACGTGGTCTACAAGATAGGCTACAACGCCGTAAAGACCGACCGCGACAGCTACATACAGATGTTTGAGGACTACGGCTGGGAGTTCGTGGGAGAAGCGGCGAATTTCTATTACTTCCGCAAGAACGCCGACGGCGTTTCCCACGAGGAGCTTGACATATTCTCCGACGACGAATCAAGGCTCGATATGGCGAAAAAAGCTGTCGTGGCGGGTCTGCCTATCCTGCTGATATGCACGTTCTGCATACTTATCCCGCAAACGTTCCGTCTGCTCGCACAGTCAGAGCGCGACGTGGGCGACTGGGTGATTATCGCGCTTTACGCGGCGCTGTGGCTGCTGTATATATGGGGCTATGTCGGAGCGTTCCTCAGCTACCGTAGGCATAAGAAACAGATAGAGGAAAAAGAGGTTTCACAGAAATAACGGGGGCGGCAGTTATGGATATGGATAACAAAAAGAAGAAAACAAAGAGGACATTCAAACGGTTCTACCTATGGGATTACGACAAGGAGGAGCAGTACTGCAACGATATGCACGCGAAGGGCTGGAAACTCGTTCCGCCTTCGGAAAATGATCTGTTTGCGACGTTCGGCGGGCAGAAGTTCGAGGAGTGCGAGCCGGAGAACGTGGTATACAAGATAGGCTTCAACCCAAAACGCTCCGAACGCGAGAGCTATATACAGATGTTCGAGGACTACGGCTGGGAGCCCTGCGGCTCGCTCAACGATTTCTACTACTTCCGCAAGAACGCTGACGGCGTTTCGCCCGAAGAGCTGGACATATTCTCCGACGACGAGTCGCGGCTCGATATGGCGAAGAAGATACTCCGCACAAAGCTGCCGATAATGCTGATACTGACGGTATGTCTTATACCTCAGTCGTTCAGGGTCATATTCATGGAAGACCGCAATGCTTTCGACCGGACGCTGCTCGTGATGTACGGGGGATGCTGGGTGCTCTACGCGAATGCTTTCATCAAAACTTACCTGAGCTACCAAAGGTTCCGCAGAAAATTTGGCGACGATGATGACAGGGTATAGGTTAACGATACCCTCTGATTAGATACCCGAAAGATTGACAACCGTATAACACTGTGATATAATTAAGGAGGCAAAAACAATGAAAACAATAAAGACCGTAAACACCGTATCGCTGATAATGCTCACCGTATCCTATCTGGTCTTCGCGGGGAATATATTTTTCGACGCAGCCGTTTCCGATAATCTGATGAGAGTAAACGGAATTGTAACGCTTATCTCGCTCCCCGTGTTCGTATTCACGACGATTAAGATAAGAATGGCAAACAAATAACAAAAGATAAATATACAAGGAGGCAAACTATGAATAAGGAAAAGCTCTTCAAGCCGCTGTCGATATTGAACTTTATCATGTTCCTGCTCTGCCTGATAACGCAGTCGCAGGCGCTGATCGCGGGCACGGCTCTGCTCACGGGTATTCGCGTCGTGATAAGATATTCGTCCGCAGCGATCAAAGACAGATATTATAACGATAAGGAATGACCCTTTACGAAAGGAGAAACAAAAATGTCAGAAACACCCGATGTTGTTTTGCAGGTGGAACACCTGTCAAAACAGTACAAGAAAGGCGTCTACGCCAGCCGCGACGTCACGTTCGATGTCAAAAAGGGCGAGATATTCGCGCTTATCGGTCCGAACGGCGCGGGCAAGACCACCACTATCCGCATGATAGCCACGCTTTTGAAGCCTACGGAGGGCGACGCGAAGATCGGCGGCAAGTCGATACTCACCGACCCCGCGGGCGTGCGCGAGGGACTCACCTACCTCCCCGACGAGGCGGGCGCTTACAAGAATATGAAGGGCAGGGACTACCTGCGTTTCATGGCGGAGATGTACGCTCACACAAAGCAGCAGGCTGACAAGTTCGTTGCCGACGCCGAAAAGATATGCGGTCTCGGCGACAGGCTGAACGACAAGATCGGCTCCTACTCACGCGGTATGACGAGAAAGCTGCTTCTCGCAAGAACGATCATGCCCCGCCCGCTCGTTGCTATCTTAGACGAGCCCACTTCGGGACTCGATATCATAAACGCGCTTGAGATTCGCCGGAAGATAAAGGAACTCGCGTCGGAGGGAATGAGCTTTCTGCTTTCTTCACACAATATGCTCGAAATAGAATACGTTTCCGACCGTGTCGGAATTATCGCACGCGGTCATCTGTTAGAGCTCGGCAAGCCGCAGGAGCTTATCAAAAAGTACGAGGCGGACAACCTCGAAGATGTATTCGAGCTTGTGGTAATGAAGAAGGATGTAACAGGGTGGTGAGCTGATATGAATAAATTTTTAAGCCTGCTGAAAAAAGAGCTGCGCGAAATGCTGACCGCGCAGACGATAGGTATGCTGATCTTTATGCTCATAATGATGTATTCAATGGGCGGCTTGATGACAAGATCCTCGGAGGAGGCGCAGGAGCAGAGCGGACGCATAACGATCTGCGATCTTGACAAGACCGAGTTTTCCGAATCGGTGGTAGAGTTCTTAAAACAGCCGACAGCCGATATGACAAACGACGTCACGGTGTTCGAGCTGGAATCCGATGACTACGCCGCAGAGCTGAACAAGCTGGGCGTAAAGAGCTTTGTCGTGCTCAATAAAGGCTTTACCGACAAGATAATGTCGGGCGAACAGGCTGAGATAATCTACGTCAGCCGCATGACCTCGCTTGCGACAATGAGCAACATGAATGTCGGCTCGGAGACAGCCGTTCAGCTGATAAGCGCCGCTGTAAAGACCGCGCTTTATACGCAGAAGGTAAACGAAGGCGCTCTGACCGAAAAGGACGCTTTGCTGCTTGAAGCTCCCGTCGGCGTTACCGAGCATACGATAGTAAACGACAAGTCCGAGGGCGTATCGCAGCTGCTTCTCTATTCGAGCCTTTACAGCCGCTCGCTCTTTATGCCGCTGGTAGTATATATAATGGTGCTGCTCGGTTCGCAGACGATGATAAATGCCGTCAGCGCGGAGAAGATCGACAAGACCCTTGAAACGCTGCTTTCGGCGCCTGTTTCAAGACTGCATATAATCTGTGCGAAAATGCTCGCGGCGGCGGTCATCGCTTTGCTGAATGCCGCGGTATATATGTTCGGTATGAATAATCTCACGATCGACTTAACGGGCGACCTGCCCGATGATATGGGCGAAAAGCTTAGGAATTTAGGTCTGGTGTTCGATCTTAAGACCTATATGCTGATAGGGGCGCAGATGCTTCTTACCATGCTGATAGCACTTTCGCTCGCGATGATCCTGGGCGCGTTCGCAAAGGACATAAAAAGCTCGCAGACCCTTCTGCTGCCGCTTATGTTCGTTACTATCATACCCTTTATGGCTTCGATGTTTACCGATATCAGCGGTCTGCCCGGAACGTTCAAGTATCTGCTTTATGCGATACCCTTCACCCACACGTTTAACGCGACCGACTGCGTACTTTTCGGAAAGACCAACGAGTATGTGTTCGGTCTGATCTATCAGATAGTATTCCTTATCGTATGTCTTGCGATCACGGTAAAGATCTTTACGAGCGATACTATATTTACGATGACAGAGCACGGCGCGGGACTTTTCAAAAAGAAGAAGGCTCAGACTGAGGACTGACCCGCGGAATGGAGTGGAATAAATGATTAAGCATACGATCAGAAGGATATTTGCCATGCTTGCGGCTGCTGCGGTCATGACGGCGGCTGCGGGCTGCGGCAATAATTCGTCGGAGAAGCAGTCGGGCGGAGAGAGCTCTTCCGAAAGCTCTCAGGCTGAAACGAAAGCGCCCGTCAAGGTGACGCTTCCGCCGAAAACGACCGCTTCGGAGGAGCAAGCCGAGCCCGAGGAGCCGCTCTACGGCGCTGATATCCCGTACACTCCCGCGATGTGGAAGGCTACCGCTCCCGACGGCAGGGAGATGTACATGATGGGTTCGATGCACGCGCTGAACGACACCTGCTATCCGCTTCCCGAGGAGGTAACTGCCGCGTATGAGAGCTCTGATATATTAGCCGTGGAGTGCGACATTGCCGCGCTGACAGCTTCGGCGGCGCAGTTGAAATTTGCGGGTCTGATCAATTATCCGAAGGGCGAAACGATAGAGGATCATCTTTCCGCCGAAACTTGGGAAAAGGTCTCGGGTTATCTGAAGCTTCACGATTCAGATATTGAAGACGCCGAAACAAAAAGAGCGTGGGCGATCTATTCCTCGGTGCAGGCGCTTTCGCTCGAAAATACGACGCTTTCGTCAGACAAGGGCTTTGACCGTTATCTGCTGAAGCAGGCACGCGGCGACGGCAAGGAGATCTACGAAGTCGAATCGGTGGGCGAGCAGTTTGAAATGCTGGCAGGTATTTCCGACACTGTTTACGATCTGCTTCTTGCGGATTATTCGCCGGAAAACGCGGCGCAGCTTGAAGAGACCAACAAGGAGCTTTTCAAGGCGTGGAAAACAGGCGACCTCGAATGGATAGCGAAGGAAAGCGAGGGCGAGTACGAGGACGTTCCCGACGATCTGATGGCAGAGATCAACAATTTCAAGGACGCGATGTATAATAACCGCAATGAGCATATGGCAAAGGACGCTAAGGAACTGATGAGCAGAGATAAAAAGACGTTCTTCGTTGTCGGACTGGCGCATTTTATCGGCGATAAGGGCATAATCTCGCTGCTTGAAAAGGAAGGATACACGTTCGAGCGCATTGAGATCAAGGCGGGATAAAGAAAATTCACCTGTCTGACAGAAGCGGTGTGAGGGCATTAAGCCTTCACCTCTTACAAACTAAATAATAAACGCCGATAACTTCAACATTATCGGCGTTTTGCTTTTTATCTGTTATCTATTATCTTTTATCTTTTATCTATTATCTTTTATCTTCTTCCGCCTCGCCGCAGTATTCAAAATCGACATTACCGCTGCTGACGTCAGCCTTGACTACCTGTATCATTATGCGCTTTCCGACGGTAAACACGGGACCCTTCCCCACACGCTTCACCGAGAAAGCTTCATCATAGAAGTAGTCGGGGTAGGGCAGTGTGTCGAGCCTTATCATGCCCTCGCAGGTGTTGTCGAGCATGACATAGATGCCGTGCGGAACGCAGGAAACGATAACGCCCTCGTATACATCTCCGAGCTTTGATTTCATATACTCCGCCTTGTAGCAGTCTTCGCACTCGCGCTCGGTCTGCATGGCTATGATCTCGGTCTGCGTCGCCTGGTCTGCCGCTTCTGCGGAAAACTCGCCGTAGCGCATACCCAGCTCGTCGGGGGTCATTCCTGCGAGATAGTCGCTCATTATGCGGTGTATAGCAAGGTCGGGATAGCGGCGTATCGGCGAGGTGAAATGCGCGTAGTCGCCGAGCACCAGTCCGAAATGACCGAGCGGCTCGGGGGAATACTTCGCCTTTGCCATGCTCCTCAGCACAAGATTGTTGACAACGGGGAAACGGTCGGTGCCGCGCTCCCATTCGAGTATCTCCGAAAGCTGCTTCGGCTTCGCGCCGCCGTCGTCGAAGTTGAACGGTATACGCAGCTCGGTAAGCCCCGTTTTGAGGTATTCGAGCCTGTCCTCGGGCGGATTTTCGTGAACGCGGTAGACGAACGGCAGACCGTTCTCCGCACCGAATTTCGCCGCACATTCGTTCGCGCAGAGCATAAAGTCCTCGATCATCTCCTGACTGAGACCCGACTCGTGCGGCTTAACGTCGATGCAGTAGTCGTTCTCGTCGATGATGAGTATGCTCTCGGTGGTCGAAAGCTGCGGAGCGCCGCGGTGGATCCTGTTGCCCTTGAGCTTTTCGGCAAGCTCCTTCATAACGGGCAGCATATCCATGACTTCGGCGTACTTTTCGCATAGCGCCTTGGCGTTGTAGCCTTCGAGAAGCTCGTTTATCTCGCTGTAAACGCCCTTCACCCGCGAGCGGATAACGGTCTTGACGAACTTGTAGCTTACGATCTCGGCGTTTCTGTCAAGCTCCATCAGCGCCGAGAAAGCAAGCCTGTCCTCGTTCGGATTGAGCGAGCAGATGCCGTTTGAAAGCTCGGGCGGCAGCATCGGGATAACTCGGTCGGCGTAGTAAACGCTTGTTCCGCGCTTGAACGCCTCTTTGTCGAGATGTGTCTTGGGGCGCACGTAGAACGAAACGTCCGCTATGTGAACGCCCAGTCGGTAGCCGTTTTCCGTTTTTTCGACGGAGACAGCGTCGTCGATGTCCTTTGTTGACGCGCTGTCTATCGTGAAGATCGGCGTGTCGCGCAGGTCGAGTCGTGCGGGTATCTCGGAGGAGATTGCGCGGTAGTCCGAGACCTTTTTGGCATTGTCGATGACCTCGGGCGGGAAGATCGGCGTGAGTCCGTTCAGCCCGAGAACGCTCAGAGCGCAGGCGGAGGCTTTCAGCGAGCTGCCGTAGCTCATGAGAATCTTGCAGCGGTGTTCGGCGTGGGTTTCGCCGCGGCGGCTTATCTCGGCAAGGACCTTGTCGCCCTCGCGCAGCTCGTAGCCGTCGCTGTCCTCAATGGTCATGGCGCAGCGCGAAAGGCTGTCGGGAACGACCTTAAGCTCGCCGAACTCGTTGACGATATTGCCTGTAAAGCGCGAGAATTTCTGCTCGGTTATTTCTACGACGCGACCTTCCGTTTTGTCGTCGCGCCCGATGTAGGTCTGGATAGTCACGCTGTCGCCGGGCATAGCGCCGTTTAGGTACCTGCCCGCGACGAAATATTCGCTGCCGTCCTCGTCGGAGCGCACGAAGCCGAAGGTCTTCTTCACGCTGACGACCTTGCCGGTAAATTCCGAGCCGCCCTTCGGGATAATGTACCCGCGCCCCGTGTTGATGATCTTGCCCTGCCGCCCCTGTTCTTCGAGCCATCTGTCAAGCTCTTTCTTTGTCACCTGCTTGGCAAGAGGGCGGTAAAGGTCGTCAAAGCTCACAGCCTCGCCGCGTTTTTTCAGTCTGTCAAAAATAAATTTTTCAAATTCTTTTCTCATTAATAAATCAATATCTCCTAAAAATTAACATCAGTACCATTCGGTATCAGCATCGTATTCGATGCCGCCATCGGTCGCCTTAATATCCAACTTATCGCGAAGCTCATCAAAGCATTTCTCGCAGAGAGCCCCGTCTCTTTCGGGGGTGATGTACCATATTCTGCGCGATAAAAGCGGCTCGTCCGACACTCTGTCGAAGCAGGCGGCGCAGTGCTTGATCTGCGGAAGATGTTTTGTAATGTCGGCTGTCCGCGCCGGGTCGAGGTATTTCCCGCGAAATGCCCTAAGCTCTTCGGGCGTATCGTCGGGCTTATTCGGCTGAACGATCTCCACGCCGTGCGGAACGGGTCGGCAGACCTCGCCGAAAAGCACTCCCGATTCCGAGCAGGAGCGGGGAACTCCGCGCACGGCAAGCTCCGCCGTGTCTCTTTCGTTTTTGTTAAACACCCCGAACACCGCCGAGCCGCTGCCCGTCATTTCCGCGCCGTAAGCGCCGCAGCGTATGAGCGACGATTTTATCCGCTCGATATAGACAGGCTCGTCCGCCGCCGTGAAAGCGTTGTAGAGCTTCGAGCCTATCCTGTCGGCAGAGCCGCTTTCGAGCGCTGCCGCGAAGCCGTCGCAGTCGCCCGCCGCGGGCTTGCCCTTCGTGTCGAACGACTTGTAAGCCGCAGGGGTCGAAATGCTCTGCGAGGGCTTGACGACCGCGAAGATCAGCTCGTCGGGCGAGGGCAGGGGAGTAATTTTCTCGCCGATCCCCTCGCAGAGCGCCGTGCCGCCCGTCACGCAGAAAGGCACGTCCGCGCCGCACATCTTAGCCGCCGCGATAAGCTCGTCGCGGGTCAGCTCGAGATGAAACAGCTCGTTCATGGCAATAATTGCCGCCGCGCAGTCGGCGCTTCCGCCGCCCATTCCCGCGCCCGACGGTATGCGCTTTTTGAGCCGCACGGAAATTTTGCACCCCGGCTGAAAATAGGCGTAATTCAGCACCGCCTTGATGCCCTTGACAACAAGATTATCGTCGTTCACCGGCAGGTCGCCGCGGTCGCAGGAAAGCTCCAGCCCCGCGCCTTCGGTGAGCGTAAATGTCAGCTCATCGTAAATGCTTACCGACTGCATGACGGTCTTAAGCTCGTGATAGCCGTCGGCGCGTCTGCCCGTTATGTCAAGGAACAGATTGAGCTTGGCGTAAGCCCGAAGTTCAAGTGTCTGCAATTTCAACTCACAACCCCCTCACAACCCCCGCGGGGGTGACTTTTGCTAACTGTTCTTTTCAGATTGATAAGAAACCTCATTTATAGCTTCATAAAAAAGTCGATTTCCGTAAGCCGCTTGCCGTTCGGGAGCGGGTGCTCGCGAAGCGCCGACTGCATATAGCCGACAGTTTCCAGTTCATTGGCAAGTCTGTCCGCGCCGATACTGCGGTGAACGCTGTCAAGGCAGTCAAACGAGTGCAGATACGGCGAATCGGAAACAAAGCCCTCGCCGCTGTCAACTTGTATTACACACGAAACATAACGCGGCTTGACCTGCCGCAGAACGCGCTTGAAGCAATCGTAACCGATGTATTCTATCAGCAGATTTGCGATTACGAGCTCTGCCTCGGGAAGCCCGGTCACGTCGGCAGTGGCACGAATGTTCGTGCAGTCTGCGCAGAGGCATTTCAGCACACCGTCAAGGGCGGGATAGCGCTTTTCGACCTCGCGCAGGTAATCGGGATTAACGTCAACGCCGTAAACAGCACTGTATTTTTCCGTGTCGATATGCTCCAAGCCGTTGCCGCCCGCCACTCCGAGTATCATCACGCTTCGTGCGGGAAAGGCGTTTAGCTGGCGCTTCATTATCTCGTTAAGCGTTTGCAGCTGCCTTACCGACCCGAGCGCCATGTGGCTCTCGTAATCGTCAAGGCTGACCGTTTTCCATGGATTTTCCATGCCGTTCACCTATACATTAAACATCATTCTTAATCGCTGTGCTTCGTTGGCGGCAAAGTCGAGCTCCCGCCTGTGAATTTGCGTATCCGTGTAAAAATCCGGAACATTCGCGCAATTCGTTTGCGAAATATCGCCTGTCTGAACTTCGTTCAGACCTGCTCTTTCGCAAATATAAAATCGGCAATTCTCTTGTTTCCGCTCAATTTTGCAGAATCATTCAATTGTGCGTTTTTGTCACATTTTCTTTAAATTGCCGATTTTATGTTTGAACCGAACAATTTGCTCTTTGCCGAGATGTTTGCTGCCGTCGTGGGCTTTTGTGGGGGAAACCCTTCTGAAGAAGGGTTATCCCCCACACCCCCTTCCTAAGACTTTTGATATGCCCTTGTTTTGCGTTTCTTTTTTATTTCTGCTTTTCCTGTTCAAGAACTTTGAGAAATTCGCCAATACGTTTCAGCGCTTCTTTCAGATGCGCTACCGAATACGCATAGCTGACTCTTATGAATCCCTCGCCGCTCGCGCCGAACGCATTTCCCGGTACTACCGCGACTTTCATCGTGTTTATCAGCTTCTCGCAGAACTCCTCGCTCGAAAGCCCCGTCGAACGTATGCACGGGAATACGTAAAACGCCCCCTGCGGCTCGAAACAGGTCAGCCCTAAACGGTTGAACCCGTCAACTACCAGCCTGCGGCGGATATTGTACTCGTTTTTCATCTTCACCGTGTCGTTCATGCAGTCGCGAAGCGCCGTTATCGCCGCATACTGGCTTGTGGTAGGCGCGGACATGATGCAGTATTGGTGAAGCTTAAGTATGTGCTTCATGATGCCCTCGGGAGCCGCCGCAAAGCCCATTCTCCAGCCCGTCATCGCAAAGCTCTTAGAGAAGCCGTTTATGAGGATCGTCCGCTCGCGCATACCTTCCATCTCGACTATCGAAACGTGCTTGCCCGAATAGGTCAGCTCGGAATATATCTCGTCGGAAAGAACAAATATGTTCGTTTCCCTGATGACCTCCGCGATAGCCTCCAAGTCCTCGCGCCGCATGATAGCGCCCGTCGGGTTGTTCGGGAAGGGAAGTATCAGCATCTTCGTTTTCGGGGTGATGGCATTGCGGAGCTGTTCCGCCGTAAGCCTGAATTCGTCCTCGACCTTCGTTTCGATAGGCACGGGAATTCCGCCCATCATCGAGACTATCGGGCTGTAACAGACGAAGCTCGGCTCGACCACCAGTACCTCGTCGCCGGGGGCTACACAGGCTCTGACCGCTAAGTCGATAGCCTCCGAGCCGCCTACCGATACAAGTATCTCGTGGTCGGGGTCGTAATCGGTCTTGACAGCGCCGCGCAGATAGCCCGCTATCTCCTGTCTCAGCTCGCGCAGACCCGCGTTAGCCGTGTAGCAGGTGCGCCCCTTGCGGAGCGTTTCGATGCCCGTCTGACGGATAGCCCACGGGGTCTTGAAATCGGGCTCGCCGACGCCCAGCGAGATAACGCCCTGCATCTGCGCCGCCATATCGAAAAATCTTCGTATTCCCGAAGGCTTCATTTCAACGACCTTCGGGTTCAGCAAATTGTCGTAATCAGTCATCATGGCGAGACCATTCCTCTCTCGTCGGTGTCCTCGTCGAATATCGGAACGCCGTTGAATTTGTATGCTTTAAGCTCGAAGTGCGTGGTGGTGGAGGAAACCGCGTCGATGGCGGCGAGCCTTGCCGAAACGAATTGCGACACCTCGCGGATATTTCGTCCCGTAACGCTGACAAGTATATCGTAAGCGCCCGACATAAGTCTTACGCTCTCCACCTCGTCGTAGTTGGCGATCTCGCGGGCGATCTCGTCGTAGCCCGACTGCGAAAGCGGGGTGACTTTAAGCTCGATCATCGCGGTAACAAGCCCGGGGTCGATAGCCGCGTCGTCGATTATGGTTGTATAGCCCTTGATAACGCCGGCGCTTTCGTAGGCGGCGATCTTTTCGGCTACTTCGCTCTCCGAAAGATTTACCATAACGGCAAGCTCGGCGTTGGAAAGCCGTGCGTTGGTCTTTAATATCTTCAAAATCTGATCCATATTATTTTCCTCCTTCGTTTTTGTGTTTGTGAATTTCCGTGTGAAATAACGGAAGACTTTAGCGAAGCAGGGAAATACTCCGATTTCCCTGCTTTGCCTGTCTTTCAGTGCTGCTGATGCTATATTTATATAGAGCGTCAGCACTCTCCTACTTAATAGGTAGGGATTGTCTGCTCGTTTGTGAATTTTGCGCGAAATAACGGAAGACGTGTGTAGGTAGGTAAATGCTTCGCTTTACCTACTGTACACCGTCTTTCAGGTCGGACAGACATTACTTTTCTATAAGGGTGTCTGTCCACTTCTGACATATATTTACAACCGCTTTGAACCCCGTCCCGCAAGCGGGGGGCGGCAAAGGGGTGTCTGTTCCCTTATAATAATTTTGTATAATGATTTATTAGAAAAAACAATACCGCAGGCGCAGCCGTCCACAATATCACGGCTATCGGAACGAGCAGACGGAAACGCGGCTTGCGTATCTTGTGGTGAAATACAAGCATACCGAGCGCCGCGCCCCATGCCCCGCCGAAAAAAGCGAGGTTGAGCAGAACCGCTTCGGGAACGCGGGTATGCCGCTTTTTCGGGTCGTTTATCTTAGCACCGAGCTTATCCGCGCCGTACACGAAAAACGTAATAACGCTCATGCCCGCCGCGGCACCGACGACTATATAAAACGCTAACGGTAATAAATTCATTTGCGCTCACGCTCCGTTATACGCGGATTACTTGAAATACTTCACGCCGTTCTCGAATATCTGCTGATCTTTCTCGCCGGGGACGTTCTTGCAGACATTGTCGCCCTTGCGCTCCGAGTGACCCATCTTGCCGAGAACTCTGCCGTCGGGCGAGGTGATGCCCTCGATAGCCTGCACGGAGGTGTTCGGGTTGAACTGTATATCGAAGGTCGGCACGCCGTCAAGATCGACGTACTGCGTGGCGATCTGTCCGTTAGCGGCAAGCCTTGCGACCTCTTCGGGAGTGGCGGTGAATCTGCCCTCGCCGTGAGAAATGGCAATATTATGTATATCGCCGACATTGCAGCTTGCAAGCCACGGGCTCTTGTTCGAGGCGATCCGGGTGTTTACCATCTTCGACTGGTGACGGGCGATGGTGTTGAACGTCAGTGTGGGCGAATCGTCGCGCATGGGGGTTATCTCGCCGTAGGGAACGAGACCGAGCTTGACAAGCGCCTGGAAGCCGTTGCAGATACCGAGCATAAGTCCGTCGCGGTTCTTAAGCAGGTCGTGAATGGCGTCGGTCAGGCGGGGATTGCGCAGGAACGATACGATGAACTTGCCCGAGCCGTCGGGTTCGTCGCCGCCCGAGAATCCGCCCGGCAGCATAACGATCTGCGACTGCTTGATGAGCTTTTCACAAGCCAACACGGATTCCTCGATCATGTCGCTTGTCAGGTTCTTGATAACGAAAATCTCGGCTTCCGCGCCTGCCTTCTCAAAGGCGCGGGCGGTGTCGTACTCGCAGTTGGTGCCGGGGAATACGGGGATAAGCACCTTCGGCTTGGCGACCTTGACAGCGGGAGCGGGTCTTGGGCATAAGCTGCCGCTTATGCAGGCTTCGTAGCTGTAAACCTCGGGCTTTTCGGAAGGCTCGTTTACCTTGGTCGGGAAAATCTTTTCGAGCTTGCCCGACCACAGCGCCACAAGCTTTTCGCCGTCTACCGTGTAGCCGTTTTCGATGACGAACTTCTCCGTTGTCTCGCCGATAACTTCAAGACCGTCTGTATTGGCATTATCCGCAAGCTCGATAACGAACGCGCCGTAAACGGGCTTGAACAGCTTTTCGGCGGTGAGCTTTTCGGTGAACTTGAAGCCGATGCGGTTTCCGAAGCCCATCTTTGCCACAGCTTCGGCAATACCGCCGTAGGATACAGCCCATACCGAAAGCGCCTTGCCGCCCGAAATCAGCTTTTCAACGGTCTTGAATACTTTCTTAAGCGAATCGAAATCAACGAGCCTGTCGGCGTTGTATTCGGGCGCGATGTACGCTACCTTCGAGCCTGCCTTCTTGAACTCGTCGGAGATTATCTTGTCGGTGTTCTGAGTGGTAACGGCGAACGAAACGAGCGTCGGCGGAACGTCGATATGCTCGAACGTGCCCGACATCGAGTCCTTTCCGCCTATCGCCGCGCAGCCCATAGCTATCTGAGCCTTGTACGCGCCGAGAAGCGCCGCAAAGGGCTTGCCCCAGCGCTTGGGGTCGTTCTGCGTTCTCTCGAAGAACTCCTGGAAGGTCAGTCGGCAGGAGTCGTAAGCGCCGCCCGCGGCAACTACTTTAGCTAAAGATTCTACGACCGCCGAAATCGCGCCGTGATAGGGGCTTTCGCTCGAAAGATACGGGTCGTAGCCCCAGCCCATGATCGAAGCGGTCTTTGTCTCGCCGTGCAGAACGGGTATCTTCGCCGCCATTGCCTGCGAGGGAGTGTCCTGATACTTGCCGCCGTAGGGCATGAGAACCGTACCCGCGCCGATGGTCGAGTCAAAGCGCTCCACAAGACCCTTCTGCGAACATATATTCAAGTCGGAGATCATATCATACCAGCGATCGGCGGTATCGGCTTCGTCCGCGGGCTTATCCCCGAATACGGGGGCGGGAACCGTTACGGTGGTGTGCTTCTCCGCGCCGTTTGAGTTTAAGAACTCACGCGAGAGGTCAACGATGGTATTTCCGCACCAGTTCATTTTAAGGCGCGGTTCTTCCTTGACTACCGCAACGAGAGTGGCTTCAAGGTTCTCCTTAGCCGCCTCCGCCATGAATTTATCGGTGTCCTCCGCGGCGATAACGACAGCCATTCTCTCCTGCGATTCGGAGATGGCAAGCTCGGTGCCGTCAAGACCGTCGTATTTCTTAGTTACTTTATCGAGGTCGATCTCAAGACCGTCGGTAAGTTCGCCTATCGCTACGGATACGCCGCCCGCGCCGAAGTCGTTGCAGCGCTTTATCATAGCGGTAACGGTGGGATTGCGGAACAGTCTTTGCAGCTTTCTTTCTTCGGGAGCGTTGCCCTTCTGCACCTCCGCGCCGCAGCTTTCAAGCGAGTGGAGCGTGTGGGACTTCGACGAACCCGTAGCGCCGCCGCAGCCGTCGCGACCCGTCTTTCCGCCGAGAAGTATAACAACATCTCCGGGAGCGGGTCTCTCGCGGCGTACATTTGAAGCGGGAGCAGCACCGATGACAGCGCCTATCTCCATGCGCTTTGCCACATAGCCGGGGTGATATATCTCGTTTACATGACCCGTCGCAAGACCGATCTGATTGCCGTAGGAGCTGTAACCGTTAGCCGCACCCACGCAGATTTTTCTCTGAGGCAGCTTGCCTTCGATGGTCTTCTCAACGGGGAGCAGCGGGTCGGCAGCGCCCGTCACGCGCATTGCCTGATAAACATAGCTTCTGCCGGAGAGCGGGTCGCGGATAGCGCCGCCCAGACAGGTAGCCGCGCCGCCGAAGGGCTCGATCTCGGTCGGGTGATTGTGGGTCTCGTTTTTGAACATGAGGAGCCAGTCTTCCGGCGTAACAACTCCGTTGTTACCGCCGTCAACATCGACTGTTATCTTTATCGAGCAGGCGTTTATCTCCTCGCTCTCGTCGAGGTCGTCGAGCAGACCCGCCTTTTTGAGCTGTTTTGCGCCGATGACCGCCAAGTCCATAAGAGTTTCGGGCTTGTCGGTTCTTTCTGCGTAGAGGTCGGCGCGGGCGGCTTTATATTCATTATATGTATCCTTGATGTAATCCGCGCCTATCTCGGCATTGTCGATAATGGTCGAGAAGGTGGTATGGCGGCAGTGGTCTGACCAGTAGGTGTCTATCATGCGGATCTCGGTGATAGTCGGGTCGCGCTTTTCGGTGTCGCGGAAGTAGCTCTGACAGAACTTGATGTCATCGAGGTCCATAGCGAGACCGAGCGAGGAAAGCATTTCCTTCAAGCCCGCTTCGTCCTTCGTGATAAAGCCCTCCACGGTGCTTACGGTGGTGGGAATATCGTACTTAACGTCGAGGGTCTCGAATCGGTCAAGCCTTGCTCTGCGCGATTCTACGGGGTTTATGAGGTAGTGTTCGATAGCCGCCATCTGCTCTTCGGACAAATCTCCGCCGAAGATGTAAACGCGGGCGCTCTTGACGGTCGGGCGCTTGCCGCCGCGCAGGAGCGAGATACACTGAGCGCAGGAATCGGCGCGCTGATCGAACTGACCGGGCAGGTACTCGGCGCAGATGACCTTTTCGTTAGCCTTAAGCTCGGGCATATGGTCGTAGCAGACGTCAACGGCGGGCTCGGAGAATACGACAGGCACAGCGGCTTTGAAGTCCTCCTCGGAGAGACCCTCGGCGTCGTAGCGGTTTATCACGCGCACGCTATCGGGCGTTATACCGAACGCAGAGCGCAGGTCGGCGGCGATAGAGCGGGCTTCGACATCGAAACCGGGTTTCTTTTCAACATAGATTCTGTAAACAGACATATGAACAGCTCCTTTGCGGAAATTTTTAAGAATACTGATTCTATTATATCACAATACCATTATAATGTCAAATGGAAACATAATAAATTAATCCCAAATTAACAATCCCCCCCTACGCGGGGGGGCGGTTACGCAGGTGCGCTCCGCTTCGCTCCGCTCACGTTGTTCGGACGGTGGGGATTAGTTCCGCGGGGGCGGGGACGTTACCGCCATCGGTAATAAAGATTACATACACAGGAAATTCGTTCCGCGGGGGCGTTACACCGGTCTGTGCATCGCAGAAACGCAACGGAGATCGCGCCGATATATTAAAATAAAATGAACAATCGCCCGCTGTTATTGATTTGAAGGCGGCGGCGTGGTATAATAAAAATGTATGCGGAACTCCGCAGAGAGCTGTGGAGCTGTGCCTGTTTGTTTTGTGTTATGAGGATAAATTGAAATGTCGGATATATACAAGAAGACTGTTACGGTGCGGCAGTTGCGCAACCGTATGATAATATTTTACTGCGCCGCAATGCTGCTGACGGCTTTGATCGTCTGCACTTATGTGTTTGTCAATATTCAGCGCATCGGAATGGATAAAAGCGCCGCCCATGACGAGGCGCTGGCTTTGAGGCTTGCCGAGTCGGTCGATTCCTTCTGCGATCACGCCGAGACCGACTGCACTCAGGTGTTCAAGCACCCCGAGATCATGGATTACGACCCTTTTATAAACAACTACCCCGAGTACGAAAGCACCCGTCTCGAATTCTTCGTCCGCGACGAACTTTTGAATCTTGCGGCGGGCAGGAGCTATAACGATTATTTCATTTTCTATTCCGACCCCCACAACGAGGAAAAACGTATGACGGTCGGGAAGATATCCACCTCAGCCGATGATTTTATCGTGAACGGCTCGCTCGAAAGGCTCGAATCGCTTCTCGGCGATTCAAACGACGTCTGGCTGTTTTCCCCGAGCGGCGCTTCGCGGAAGATATATTATTTCCGACGGATAAACGATCACGCGGTGTTCGTTCTCTCATGCTACATAGACGAGCTGGAGCCCTTCGTGCTGGCGGGCAGTCTTAATGAGAACAGTGAGATCACGGTAGCGCTTACCGACCGCGACGGCAAGGTGATACTTACCGATATGCCGACGGAAAAATCCGGCATCGTGCTTTCGCGGGATTTTTCCGAGCGCTTTGAATCAATGAACGAGACCGTCACCGCCACCAATTTCATCGGCACCACCGTTTCTGCCCGATGCGGCTGGAGGATATACGTAGTTTCCCGCGATATTCTCGGCGTCAGCGAACATTCGACGATACTGGGTATCCTATCGGTCATTGTGGTGCTTGTGATGTGCGTCTGCATACTGGTGGGCTTTGCGGCGACCGCAAGGATAGCGGGTGCCGAGATAGAGCGCCCCGAGAACGAGTTTATCGACCCCATCAGCGGAAGGCTCAACGAGTACGGTCTTGACGAGAAGATCAGCGACCGCATCGAGACCTCGCTTGTCGGCAGCACCTACGCATTCATCATCATCGGGATAAAGGATTACGATACCATACGGCAGACCGTTTCACTGACGTTCCGACGCGCCATGGTCGAAAGGCTCGTTGCCATCTCCGAAGGCTTTTTCGCCGAAAGAAGGTTCCTCATCGGAAGGATAAGCGGCGACAGGCTCGTGATGTTCGTTGATTTCAGCGAGTTCGACCTGTTCCGTTCGCACGGCAAGCTCGAAAAGGAGTGTACCGCTCTCAGCAAGGAGTTTACCGATTTCACCGCCGACAGCGAGAGCTCGCTTAAGCTCGGTGTGAACATCGGCGTGTGCGTCTATCCCGATCACGGCGAGGATTACGATACGCTTTTCGCAAAGGCGGACGAGGCTTTTTCCGAGGCGGAGAGCCGTCCGGAAAGCTGTTCGGTGATATATAAGGCTCCGTGGGAGCAGTCCTCGGGCAGCCGTAAGGGCTCGAAGAGCTCGGACGAAGGTAAGGAGGCGGCGAAGAAATGAGACTGTGGAAGAAAAAGGCGCTTTCCGTCATTCTTGCGGCAGCCTTCTGTTTTACAGCTTCGTCCTGCCGTCAGCTGACGAATATGATAGGCGATAATGTCTCGGAGGAGCAGCATAAAGAAATATCGCGTCCCGTTGTGCTCGGCTTTTCATGGTGGGGAAACGAGATACGCAGCGACTACACCATTCGCGGCATAAACGAGTACGAGCAGCGCGAGCCGGGTGTGGATATCCGCCCGACGGCAAGCGATTTCACGGGGTATAAAGAGAACCTCGATTCGCTTATCGTCTGCCGCAAGGAGCCCGATATCATGGTGATAAACTCCGCGTGGCTGCCCGAATATTCCCCCGACGGCGAGGGCTTCTGCAACCTGTACGATTACGCCGACAAGATAGACCTTTCAAATTTCAGCGAGACCGAGCTTTCCTACGGCACCGTGAACGGCAAGCTGAACGCGCTGCCCGTTTCGCTTAACGCGGTCACATTCTATTATAATCGTTATCTTCTGAACGGCTACGGGCTTTCGGTGCCGAAGACATGGGACGATCTGTTCGCCTGCGCCGAAGAGCTTTCAAAGCACGATATCTATACGCTCGGCTCAACGGGCAGGCATTACTGGAAAATGCTTATCGCCCACGAGGAGCAGATCTCGGGCAAGGAGGCGTTCAGCGCGGACGGCTTCGGCGTACAGAACGTAGTCTCGATGATGGAGTTCTACAAGCAGCTTCTCGACCGAGGCGTCATCATGCGCAAGGACTTTGACCGCAGCGATTTTATCGACGGCAGAACGGCGGGCGCTTTGCTTTGGGTCTCCGACGCGCAGTACAATATCTCGCCCATCACCGAGAAGGGCGGAACGGCTGTCATCGGGACGTATCTCACCACCGAAGCGCCGCAGCGTTTCGGCTGGTACGTAAAGCCGACGAACCTTTACGCGATCAGCAAGTATTCGGAGAACCCCGCGGAAGCGGCGAGCTTCCTTAATTACCTGATGAACGACAGCCGCATGGCAGAGCTGCAAGGCACGGAAAAGGGCGTACCGCTTTCAAAGTCGGCGCTTGAAACGCTTGAAGCCAAAAATCTTCTGCGCGGAGTGCCGTATCAGGCATCGCAGATGATCGAGCAGAACGCCGCCAAGCTGGAGCTCATGCCCGCAAAAATGGAAGACCTTGACATGGTGAACTGTTTCTTCGAGCAATTCGACCTTTATTATTACGGGCAGAAGACGGTCACCTCCGCCGCATACGGCTTTCTCGATAAGTATTCGTTCATTACATACAGATAAACAAAAGGACTGCTCCCGCGTGGGAACAGTCCTGATTTTTTATACAACGTTTATTTCAAGCGAGCCTTCCTTAGCGCCTATCGTGCAGGAGGAAACAGCGCCCTCGCCGCGCTCGACGATCATTTCGCTCAGCTTATCCTCGATCTCCTCGCGGATAACGCGCCTGATGTCTCGTCCGCCCAGCTTGTGCCCGTGGGACTTCTCCGCAATTGTCTTAAGCGCGTCGTCGCTCCATTCGAGCTTGATGGCGCTCTCTTCAAGCGCTTCCTTCATCTCGTTCAGCATAAGACCCGCGATCTTCGCGTAGTCTTCCTTGGAAAGGCTGCCGAATACGACTACCTCGTCGATACGTCCGAGGAACTCGGGACGGAGGAACTCGCGCAGCGCCTTCATAGCTCTTTCCTTCGAGATGTCGCTGTCGGTCTTGTTAAAGCCCATGCCCGTGTCCGTAGAGGTCGAACCCGCATTTGAGGTCATTACGATAACGGTGTTCTTAAACGAGATGAGCCTGCCCTGCGCGTCGTGTATCTCGCCTTCGTCCAGGATCTGGAGCAGGATATTCATGACGTCGGGGTGAGCCTTCTCTATCTCGTCGAACAGCACGACGGAGTACGGTCTGCGGCGTATCTTCTCGGTGAGCTGACCCGCTTCGTCGAAGCCGACATATCCCGGAGGTGAGCCTATCAGCTTGCTGACCGAATGGCGCTCCATGTATTCCGACATATCAACTCGGATAAGCGGCTCGGTGTCGCTGAAAAGCGTTTCGCCCAAGACCTTGACAAGCTCGGTCTTGCCGACGCCCGTGGGTCCCACAAAAATGAACGACGCGGGACGGATACGCTTGCTCAGATGAACTCTGCTGCGCCTTACCGCCGCGCAAACGGCATCTACTGCCTCCTGCTGACCGATCACGCGCTTCGAGAGCGCTTCGGGCAGCTGGCGTATCTTGGCGTATTCGGTCTCCTCGATCTTGTTTGCGGGGATACCCGTCCACACCTCGATTACGTGCGCCAAGTCCTTCTCGGTAACTTCCGCCTTTTCGGCTTCCTCATTTGCGGCGTCGAGCTGCTTTTTGAGGTTTATGCACTTCATCTTCTGCTCGCCGATCTTCTCGTAGTTGGGATAGTCGCTCTCGTTTTCAAGCTCCTTCAAGGCGTTGTTTTCGTTGTCGTATTCCTCGGTGAGCCGCTTGGAGCTTTCGATGGCGTTGTTTCTTATCGAAGCATAAGCGCAGGCTTCGTCGAGAAGGTCGATAGCCTTGTCGGGAAGATAGCGGTCGGTGATGTATCTTTCGGAAAGTATCGCGCACTCCCGCACGATCTGGTCGGGAACGCTGATGCTGTGGTGCTTTTCGTAATATTTCTTGATGCCGTCGAGCATGAGCACAGTATCGGGAACGTTCGGCTCCTTGACGGTGACGGGCTGGAAACGTCTTTCGAGCGCCGCGTCCTTTTCGATGTACTTGCGGTATTCCTTGAAGGTGGTAGCGCCGATGACCTGCACCTCGCCGCGTGAAAGGGCGGGCTTCAGGATATTGGAAGCATTCATCGAGCCTTCGGAATCTCCCGCGCCGACGATGGAATGTACTTCATCTATAAAGAGTATAACGTTGCCGAGCTTTTTAACCTCGTCGATAAGCCCCTTCATACGGCTTTCAAACTGACCTCTGAACTGGGTGCCCGCAACGAGCGCCGCCATATCGAGCAGGAAGATCTTGCGCTTTCTGAGGTCGTAGGGTACGTCGCCCGAAGCTATCTTCTGAGCAATGCCCTCCGCAATGGCAGACTTGCCGACGCCCGGTTCGCCTATCAGACAGGGATTGTTCTTCTGACGGCGGGAGAGTATCTGGATAACTCTGTCCATCTCGCGTTCTCTGCCGATGCACGGGTCAAGCTCGCCGTTCTCTGCCTTTTCGGAGAGATTCGTGCAGTAGGTGCCTAAGTATTTGAGCTTGGGCTGCTGGAGCTTCTTGTCCTCCTGACGGGATTTTTTGTCGCCGAAGCTTGAGCGCCTCATGTGCTTGGAGTCGTCGGAGGATTTTTCATCGTCCTTAGAAGAGGACGACTGTGCGCCGCCGAACATTTTTTCCAGGCTGTTAGTGATATTTCCCAAAAATTCGGGGAGCGTGCTGCTGCCGCCCTGCTCGAAGGAATCGCCGTCGTCGAACATCTCGGAGGAAAGCTCTGCCATTTCCTCGATGTCCTCCTCGCTCAGTCCCATACGCTTCATATAGTCGTCGATCTGAGGGATACCCGCCTCTTTGGCGCAGACGATGCAGTAGCCCTTTCCCATGCCGCCGTTATCTTTCTGCTGAACGCCGTTCATCTGGGAAATAAATACAACGGCGGGACGTTTCCCGCACTTTGAACACATCAACATTCAGACCGTGCCCCCTTTTTCTTTCATACTTTCTTGTCTATTCTATTTCTTATTCTGATTCTTATTCTGATACTTTTTAAGCAGCTGACGGGAATCGACCCCCTACGCGGGGGGCGTATACGCGGGCTGCGTTTGTTTTGGAAACTCAGCTCTTGTCCGCGAACGGTGGGATATTGCCGGTCGAACCGCTCCCGTTAGTCTTTGCCATATTGTACCTATTTTAGCTCTTACAATTTCTAAGCAGCTGACGGGAATCGACCCCCTACGCGGGGGGGCGTATACGCGGGCTGGGTTTGTTTTGGAAACTCAGCTCTTGTCCGCGAACGGTGGGATATTGCCGGTCGAACCGCTCCCGTTGGTCTTTGCCATATTGTACCTATTTTAGCTCTTACAATTTCTAAGCAGCTGACGGGAATCGAACCCGCGTCATCAGTTTGGGAAACTGAAATAATGACCATTATACGACAGCTGCAAATTTCCGGTCGTCTTGGTAAAAAACACAAACCCATCGACCGCGGAACGAATCCTAACCCTCTCGCACAACGTGAGCGGAGCAACGCGGAGCGCACCCGCGTCTTGACCCGTCCGGTCGAGGACCAAGCAGCTGACGGGAATCGAACCCGCGTCCTCAGTTTGGGAAACTGAAATAATGACCATTATACGACAGCTGCACGCCGGATATAGAACTTATTATACACTATTTTTTAGCACAATGCAAGTGTTTTCACAGTAATTTCATTTTTTGGGCGCGATTTTTCTTGTGTATTCGTTTTCAAACCGCCTGCCGCTCGTTACTCGGCAAAGCTGCTGCAAGCGGACTGCCTTGTTCTCGATGCCGATTATCCGCGCCGCCTGCGGGGAGGACTTTTCCAGATCTTTCAGCGAAGCCGAGACGGGTGTTTCGGCATTTGCACGGCGGAGGATTTCCGCGCCCCTTGCATTGAAAGCGAGTATCCGCACGAACGGCGGCGCGGCAAGATCAGCCTTTTTCACGCCGAGAAGCAGGTGCAGAGCGCTTCGGCGAAGCCTTGCATGGGTGATGTTGGCGGTCTTGACGGCGCTTAAAAACTCGGGGAAAGTGTCGGGCGGGTCGCGGCGGACTTTGATTATTCGGTCGGCGATCGGCTCGCTTATCTCGGGCAGGGAAGTCAGCTCTTCCTTTGAGGCGGTCAGCAGCGGGAAAAGCAGCAGATCGTCGGCGCGGGCAGGGTCGAAGATCGCCTGCGGCACACAGTCCTCAGGTACTCCGCCCGAGATGTCCT
>JAILFF010000308.1 GCA_024697705.1 Ruminococcus sp. | reverse complement strand
CACAACATATTCTTTCTTTTTTCGCTTCCAGAATTTCAGCTTTTCAAAGAAGTTATGGACTTTGATCTTGAATGGCAGTTTTGGCTTTTTGGGCTTATCCAAAAGGCTTTTGATCTCTTTTGAGTTCGCCCAGCGAGCCGAGCCGTGTTCCTCACCCTTACGGTGGAACTTCTTTTTGCTCGTATATTTATTCAGAGCGTATATTGCAATACCGAAAGCCGCGAATAAGGGCATTTTTGCAGCGTTCCCGCCTGCGCGAAACATCTGCCATATGAGCCCGGTGTCTGTTATTGTACTATCCAAAGATTTGGACAGTGCATCGAGGTTGACTTTTCCGTTCTCATTTGCCGCGAGATCAAGACAAGCTCCCAGCGCAGCCGAACCGTAGAGCGCCGCGCCTGCAAGCACCGAGTAAACGCCTATCGTTATCGCGTCCGGCTTGCGCGGCTGTCTGCTCATTTGCGGCTCCCCCTCTCGCGTGTCTTGTGTTCGATGGCGTTCTCCTTTTTCGGAAGTATGCTCTTGATACGTTTCAGCGTGTTCGCCGATACCGACTGCTTTGCCGCCTTATCGACTATGCGCTCCGCTTTCTTTCGGCTGATACCGAATGTTTCCTCCAGCTGTTTTACTGCCGCTTCCTTATCGTCAAGATTAAGCCTCAGCACCGTTGTGCCGCCCGTGACAGTAAAGCTGTTCAGCGTCTCTCGTTCAATGGTGAACTGCTTGAAGCTCTTTTTGAGCGTCTTATCCGCGAAGCCCAGCCTTTCAGCCTTCTTCATGATCGCCGCTATCGTTTCATCGTCTTTGATATGCAAAAACTTTCGTATATCCTGTTCGACCTTTGCGCGGTCGATACCGAGCCCCGACAGCACCACAAAGTTTTCCGCCCCGTCCGTTATCGTCAGGTGCGGCACTTTCTCATTTCGGAACTTCATCTTCGCAAACGAGAAATTCTCGGTCAGGATATTATCGTCCTCAAAGCGAATATCCTTCTCGAAGTATTCCATCTGCTCGACCGTCCGTGAGCCGCTGTAAAAATATCTTTTCTGTTCGTCGGTCAGCCTGTCCGCAAGGACGTTTGCGACCTCCGCCGCCTTGAACGGTTCAAATCCGAGCCGTTCATTTAGCATACGCTCCAGCCTTACCTTCGTGCTGAAATTCATCATGAGCTTTTTTCCGTCGTTCAGATCGGTCACTACGACTTTTGGTTTTCCCTTTTCCTTGACGACCTCGACAGAGATCTTCGACAGCTCCTTCTGCATTTTGCGGTAGTTTTCGAGCGCCTGATTTATCTGCTGCTCGTATGCGCCACCAAAAATGCACTTCACGCCGTCTTTCGCTTCCATGAAATTGACAGGAATATCGTGGTCGGCACAGTACATCTGAAACCCCTCGACCTGCGGTTTTTCGATGGTAATCATCTTCTCCGCCTGCGCCGGCTGTTTCAGCTTTTCCTGCACAATGTCCCTCACGATACTGTCAAGGACAGCCTTATCCTTTGTGTTGAAGCATACGGAAAGGGTATTCGCCTTGCCCTTGTCCTGCACTCCCGCGACAGGAATATCCAGCTTTTTCGCCCTCTTGACAAGCTCCTTGTAGTCTGCTTTATCAAAGCTTGGAAGCATACCGATCTCGCCGCCCGATTTCAGCTTTTTTAAGCTGACTTCGCCTCCGGACAGCTTGTTCGTCTTGCTTTTTGACTGCTTTTCATTAGCCCGCTGACGCTCCTTGTCTATCTGTATCTTGATCGTTTCCAATATTATCTCATTCGCCTTCAAGATTATATCGGATGCAACAGATACTCCCGCGCTTGCAACATCGTCACCATGCATCTGTTTTTTCACCTCTGTTTTCTCTTCAAAATATTTCGCCGTAAGAGCGGTTCGCCTAAAACTCCTCTCATAAGTTCATACAAAAAAGCCGATTTTTGTAACCTAAATCGGCTCTTTCAAAAAAAGTTTGGTTATATGCACAAAGTACCGTACACTTTTTTGTATGTTTCAACTATGATCTTATTCGAAATCGCTCTTGAAAAGCAGAGGGCGTATTTCCTCCAGACCCTTCTTCACACTCTTGAGAATTGCCGCATGACTTACTCCTTCAAGTTCGGCAACATCCTTCACTTTCATGCCCAATCCTACGTAAAGATACATTCTCCTTGCATACAATGGATCAATAGAATTAAGTGCTTTATAGAGCCCGGAATACTTTATTTCTCTGAATGTACTGTCCTCCGCAGAGCTTTCAAATACCGACTGTCTTTCGCCGATCTCTATCTCATCAAATCCGTATTTTTCAAGATAACGATAGTCTTTTATTTTGTTTTTTCTTTCGGCGCGGCGTTCGATACAGAGCTGTTCATATACTGCCGGAGAGACCTCCGCATAATCATCTCCGAGGTAATCAGGATAGAAATCAGACATCTTTATGCGGATATTTCCGTTTTCCGTCAGAAGTTCTCTATGCTCCCGGAGCACCTTCATTCTGAGAAGCTCGGCATAGATATTGAAGCTGATATTGTTGTATTCTCGGTCAAATGTATCGTTCGGAAAGAAATCACTCAGACGTATCTCTATCGTAGTATTATTCTCGCTTTCAGGCGTCACCATGTAATCCTCAACGCTTTTTATACGCAAAACAGCCACATAAGTTTTCCAGTCTATATCCACATACTCTTTACCTGATTTGATATACGGAGCAAAATCCTTAGTCCTGACCGTTACCGTATTCTCGTTTTCCTTTTCAGCTTCCTGTTCCGAGCGCTTTGCAAGCATCTGCTCAAATTCCTCACGGCTGATCTCTTTATATTCCTCCTTCATATTAGTTGAAGGATAGAAATCTTTAACCTTGATTATAACGGTAGGTATGTTATCGGGGTCGTCAAATATCGAATCGGCGTCCTCGTCGATAGCCTTGAAACGAAGAAGCTCCGCAAATACCGCCTTAGTGACCTCGCAAAACTCCTGACCGCCCACATTGTCGGGATAGAAGTCGCTCATTCTGATGA
>JAILFF010000286.1 GCA_024697705.1 Ruminococcus sp. | reverse complement strand
GACGCGGGGTTTGTGGGGATTATAAAGGCGATGACGGGAGCGCATAACGGATAACGCAAAGGACAGCTATTGGAAAAGTATCACTCCCAACAGCTGTCCTGTTTTTTGCACTTATCATTTTTGCAATTCGGCTGCGATCTTCATGTGTTTTCACCCTTTATCCAGGCAATTATTTCTTCTTCCGATCGCCTACAATACTCCATATTCTCCCTGCGGTATTTTCCGAAACTGCGGTACATCAGCCCGATGAACGGTAACATTCGGTACAGCTTTTTCTCGCGCTCACGGTTCGGAAGAAGCCCGTTAAGGTGGCTGCCGTGCGGGTAGATCAAAGTTTTGACTTGTCTGCCGAAGCCCTTAGCTTTGAGCCTTGCAGCAAGCCTTTTCACCGAGTATTCCGCATACCAGCATTCGTCCATTGCGCCCGCTATCAGCAATATATCCGTATCACATTTTTCTATCGAAAGCTCGGCGTTCTTGACCGCCTGTTTATCGCAGTAAGCCTTGTGATATGCCGCCCACATTCCCGTGACCTTATACGGCGCGGCGGGGTGACGATAATATTTCACAGCGCCGATCTTTGAAAAATCGGCTGTGACATATGGGAGCTCTTCGCCCTGCCAAGTCACGACGCTGTGACCCGTCATGGTTTTTTTGTCGGGAGAAGTGCCCTCGAACGGAACGTGCGTCGGAGAAACCATTATCAGCTTTTCAAAGCCGCCTATCTTCTCGGCGCAAAGCTCGGCGAATATCGAGCCCATAGACTGCCCATAGACGCTGATATGCTCTATTTTTTTGACCTCGCGCAGATATTTTACCGCAGGCACGAACATATCAAGCGGGATCCTGTCGGGCGAAACGGACAGCCCTTCCGCGCCGAAAAGCGACACCGCAAGCCCTGTGATACCGTAGTCCGCAAAGCGCTCGGCAAACTTGATACCCGGGAGTATGCTCTGCTCGCCGCCCATGATTATGATGACAGCCCTGTCGCTGCCGCCGTCCGGCTCGGCTGAATGCCCGACAAAGCCGTCCGTTTTCATCGAGAAATCTTCGTGTTTCATATTCTCTCCCTAAAATTTTATTTGCATATCAGTATAAATATCCCCGCCGTAAGCATACACAAAAACGGGTAGGCGATCATCCTTATTATATGATTCTTATTGTTGAAAGCCCTGTCTTTCCAACCTTCGCAGCCGACAGTTTCGGGGTACAGCTTCATAAAAATCCAACGGTCATCACAAGCCACTGATCCTGAACTATGATGTCGAACGCCTTCATGATATACAGCATCAGGATAAATCTTCCCGTCAGCCGCCGGAATCCGCAACCGCTTTTCGCTCCGTCGATACCTATATATACGATCCCTCCCAGAATCGACAGCAGGAAAAACGCAAGCAAAATGTGTGCTATCATCTGCTTATGCTTTGGCGGCTCGGGGTGTCCCTTTGCTGCCTCCTGCACGTCCTTTGGCAGAAATCTCAGCACGACAGAGGGCTTTGCCATCGGGCTTGCGATAACTATTACGCTAATCTCAATAATGCAGAGTATAAGTGCTATTATTGCCGCTTTCATCATGTTTTCTCGTCCTTCTTTCTCCAATAAAGATACGCTAAATATCCTGTGCAGTTTCCTCATTTCATCGAAGGCATTTATCAAGTTCATTGTTTCTGTGCGCTTGCTGCATTAGTCATAGCTAACTCAGTTTATATTATATCACATCTTTAGCTGCAAGTCAATATTTCGGAGATGATATTTTATTCGGTTATCGGAGCAAATCAGAGCGAGAAATCAAATATCTCGGAATCACTATATATTCCATACATAAACAGCAGTGAAAAGCCGTTCGGAATTGGACGGCTTTTTTTCCATAACATCTTGAAATTTGAGTTAGCATATGCTATAATAGATATATAGTTTGTTTATGCTAACCGAAATAGGAGGATACTGATCTATGGAACTGAAATTAGGCGATGTACAGACCACGGCACTGATACCGCTTGCTGTCAAGGCAAATGAAACAATGAGCAAAAATGCGAGGATCAAAGACCCCAAGGCTGTTGAGATCATTAAGGCACTGAGAATCGACACATCGAAGTACGACAAGTTTATGTCACATGAGGGTGTTATTGCAAGGACCATCATGCTCGACCGACAGCTGAAGGGTATTATCAGCAAGGTTCCCGACACCGTTATCGTCAATGTCGGTGCGGGCTTTGACGACCGTTTTTCGAGAATGGATAACGGGAGGATAATGTGGTTTGATCTTGATCTGCCCGACGCGATCGCGGCAAGGAAAAAGGCTTTCCCGGAACGTGAGCGTGTGACCATGATCGCGGGAAATGCGCTCAAAAGCGGCTGGTGCAAGCCGGTACAAAACGCGCTTGACAGCAGAAGATCAAAGCCCGTGTTTATTGCCGAAGGCTTGTTTATGTACCTCACGCTCGATCAGATAAGGACTTTCCTCGAAGTGCTGAAAATCAATTTTCCCAAAGGCGGTATACTCATAGCCGAGCAGAACTGCAAGGCGCTGCAGAAAAACGAAAAGCACCATGACACGGTCAAAAATACCAAGGCGCATTTTATGTCCGGCACCGACTCGGGACAGGAGATCGCCGATCTGACTGAGGGATTTAGGCTCGTATCGGAACACAGCTTCAATGAAGAGATGAAGAAATACAGCATTCGCGGAAAGCTCTTCGCCTTGCTGCTGCCGAAAATGAATGACCGCTGGGCAACATTCAAGTGGTGAAATATCCATGCGATGATACGCCCGCAAATGCCGGATAGTTCTTGGTAATTATATTACAGATACTAATATAGATGTTTTAGGATATTTTCCGATATCCCACAAGGAGAGATACTATGCTTACAACCGCACAGAAAAAATATCTTCTGACAATTTATCTGCTCGGACAGAACGGAGACAAAGTCCGCATAACCGACGTCGCCTCATTTCTCGGCGTTGCGAAAGCAAGCACCGTGCGCATGATGGACAAGCTGATCGAGGAGGGGTATATCTCAAAGGAACCCTACAAGCTGATAGGGCTGACGAAAAAAGGCATCTCCGAGGCGAGCAAGATGTTCACCGCAAGCGTGATATTGCAGGATTTTTTCACATCAAAGGTCTGTCTTGCGCACGATAAAGCGGCTTCGGCGGGAATGATACTTTCAGCCGAGCTTGATGAGGAAACGCTCGATAAGATCGTGAGCTTTGTACTGTCACATGCATAGAAGTAATAACCATAATAAACATACCGCTGCCCGACCAAGCCACGGACAGCGGTTTTCTTTACCCTCTGCCGTCCGGGAATAACGTTGTATTTCCTGCGGCAAATAACCTTGGCGTT
>JAILFF010000265.1 GCA_024697705.1 Ruminococcus sp. | reverse complement strand
TATCCGTGAACAGTCTAAAAGTCAGGCGCTTGACGTTTTTCAGCATATCTATCTCTCTGCCTATGAGTCGATAGTCGATAAAATGGTCTTGATCAGCTCCGACAATCAGCATATCCTGTGTGATCTTATCGGCTATCGGTTCGAGATCGTAGAGCTTTAATTTCTTTGCATAGCCGTAAGCGTCCTTGGCTTCGTAGGCATAGCACCCGTGCTTCAGACCCCAGTCTATAACAGGCTCTTTCTTTGCTTTCTTTCCGAAAACAAAGTTTATGAGCGGGCGGGCATGGAGTTTCATAAAAAGATAAAACATTTTCCGAACTGCGGGCTTCTGCATACCTACGATAACGTCCTGAAAGCACGGGAACACTGACCACGCCACGATCTTTGTGATACGCTTGTCAAAAGCTGCCGCCCGCGGTGCGAGATAGCCGCCGAGCGATATTCCGACTATCGTTACATCGTCAAGCCCGAAGTGATCGAGAACGGCTTTTACGGGCTTTTCCCACTCATGCGTAAAGTGCATTCCCTGCAAGCGTATCACGCCGCCCTGCCCGGGACCCTCAAACATATAGACCTCAAAGCCCTGTTCCTGCAAATACAGCACCGTGAAAAGGAACTCCTCAAAATAGCTGTAGTTGCCGCCATGAAGAAGAATCGTACCCTTCGATCTCCGTTTCGGTACTACGTGCATGACAGGAAGTTTCACATTCTTATACGGAACGGACAGCTTTTCGATGCGGGGATTGTCTCCCTCAAAGTAATCCGCGTAATACCGGTAGAAAAGCTCTGTTGACTTTTGGTAGTATTTTTTCTTGTCGGGGTCGCCGTCATACATGAAAAACTCGCTCATATGGTAATAGGCAATAGCGTTCTGAATACGGTTCTCGTGCATAGCTGTATTCCCGAGGACGATAAGCTCACGTTTCCAGTCGGCGCTTGTTCTTATCCTGCCCGCGATAGGCTTTATGTCCTCTATCCTGCCGCCGTCCCAGTTGATAACGCGATTGAGCTGATAGTCAAAATTGCGCTCGGGATTAAGCTTGTATACGCCGGTTTTCAGCGTAACAGGCTTGCTTATATCGTACTTATCCATAGTAATGCTCCTTATCATATTTTCATTTGATACAATAAAGATAACATTTTTCAGTCGTGGGCGCTTTCAAATAGACGCTAACTTTTTGTATACTCGGAAAAAGATATGCCGAACATTCTCTTGCAGGTAGCGGCAAAGTGCGACGGAGAGTCAAAACCCGCCATCATTGCGGCGTCGGTGATATTCCCGTATCTTTGGAAACATATATAACCCTTTCGCATTTTCTCCCACGCAAGATACCGTGAAAGAGATATCCCGAGGTTCTCCTTGAACAGATGCGACAGCCGACTTTTGGATAGGAATACTCTCTCGCAGAGAAAGTCCACTGCGTCCTCCGGCGCTTCGTCCATTTCTTTGAGAATAACCAATGCTTTGGATATCCTTTCATCTAACCGCAAATTATCCGCTCCCCTCAGACCGAGATATTCAAGTATCGCCTGATCGGTTTCGGCAAGACTTTTCTTATGCTCCTGCCAAAGTGAATTTATCGCCCGCACCTGTTCCTCTTCTGGACAGGCAAAGCTCTCACCTTGCAAATACAATCGGTTCAGCTCGTTCGCATAGCGGCTTGCGGGGTCGAACAGGAATACGAGCATTTCACCCGAGTACGAATACACCGTATGCGGAACGTCGGAAGCTATTATGACAGCTTTTGCCTCGAACCTGCTCTCCCCTACCGTACATTGCAGATCGGCTCCGAGCCCGACGATCAGATGAACGGCAAGGTGCGTATGTATATCGGGCGTTCGGTATTCGGAACGCATAAGAACGTGATCGTATTCAAACAGTGTTTCGGTCATTTGGCTCCTCCTTATCCCGTTCAATATCCGATGCGATAAAAAACATCTGCTGTCCGAAACTGTTGGCACGAACATACTGTTTGTCCGTTCGGTTATCTTTCGTCAAACAGGAAATACAGCCTTCTGTCAGAGCCGATCTGCATAATCAAATATGATCCCCGACTACCTTCTTTCTCCAATACAGATACGCCGTCAGAAATGTCAGTCCCTCTCCGAAGCTCTCGAACGCTCCGTAGGCGTTGCCTATCGCCGTATTTCCAAAGACTGCTTTCCATATCATACCGACTGCAAAAGCGCCGAGAATACCAACAAGACAAGTCAGCCTGTTCAGTCCTGAACGCCCCGATACCGTCACATAAAAATGCACGGCGTATATCATACACAGACAGCCGATAAGCACAATATTTGATGGCGCCAGTATTTCCGACCAGTGCAGGCATATATTTTGTGCAAGCAAAGCACTTCCGCCGTTGTCGATAACTGCCTTATAGCTTACCGGCAGAAGCGTACCCAGCGCGAAATGCAGATATCCCGTCGATGCAACGCCTATAAAGCCGATGCTCGTCAGAATACGCACCGCCTTTCCGCAGGTATCGGCGATCATTCGGTAAAAACTCAGACACGCGGGCAGCATTAAGCTCATTCCGATAAATCCCAGCACGGCAGAGATGATA
>JAILFF010000255.1 GCA_024697705.1 Ruminococcus sp. | reverse complement strand
GACGAAATTCTCTCACGAAAGCGAATTTCTCAAACTCGGGCGGCTCGTAGGGGTCGTAGGTGCGGTTGAGCGGCAGCTCCATGTTCGACTGCCCGCTGATATTAAAAAGCTCACCGAAAAGCACGTCCTTAACGGTGACGGTCTTGTCCTTGCAGACAAAGCGCAGCTCATAGCTGCCAAAGCCCGCGTTAAACGGCGGCAATGTTATCGCCCAGCAGCCGCGCTCGTCCGCGATGCCGGAAAGCGAACATATATCCTTGCCATCCGAGATAACAGACAGCAGGACCTTTTCAAAGCAGTCGGCGGTACCGCAGACCGTATTTTCCACGCCGCTTTGAAGAATTGCACCGTCGCTCAAAAAACGCATGACCGAAAAATCCATATTGCTTCACTCCTTAAAAGCATAGCCCTCAGAACCTGTTTAATATCTCGTTGCACGCGCCTTTTCGACGATATTAAACAGGTTCTTAAAAAACAGGATAGGAGCAGACCCCCTATCCTATTTATCATGACTGTTGTATAAAATAGATCAAAGAGTTATATCAATGCTCAGGCAGGGCGTACCGCTGAGCTTGCAGCTGAGTTCGTCGGGCTGATGAGTTCCCGCGTAAAGCTTGAATCTGTCGCCGAAAACTCTTCTCGCGCCGAACTCGTCAACAGCTGTAAATGCGATCTCGGGAACAGGGATCTCCACCGTAACTTCGGCGCAGCGGTCGAGAAGTACCCTCTTGAAGCCGCACAAACTTACGTTCGGAACGGCATTCTCGCTGTAATCCTTTATATAAAGCTCGATGACCTCATCGGTGCGGTCGCCATTGTTTTCGGCGGTGACATAAGCCACGCCGTCGCGGTATTCAAGCTTGGTCACATGAACATCGCCGTAGTTAAGACCGAAACCGAACGGATAAAGCACGTTGTCCGTTGTATAGCGGTATGTCCTGTTCTTCATCGAATAATCGGTGAAATCGGGGAGCTTTTCGGTGCTTTCGTAGAATGTCACGGGGAGCTTGCCCGAAGGCGAGAAGTCTCCGAAGAGTATCTGCGCCAACGCCTTGCCGCCCTCCGAGCCGGGATACCATGTGTGGATGATCGCGTCGGCGTCGGCTTCGGTATTGATGGCGCTTCCCGCCGCGCAGACGATGATGGTCGGCTTGCCGATCTTCATTATCTTATCGACAAGTATGCGCTGGCTCTCGGGCAGCAGCAGACCGTTCTTGTCGCCCGAGGAGAATTCGTTGCCTGTGTCGCCCTCTTCGCCCTCGATAGTAGCGTCAAGACCTACGCAGAGTACAACAACATCGGCGTTTTCGGCAGCTGCTTCGGCTTCGGCGTAGCGGTCGCCGGGCTGCGCGAGACCCGATATCCTGTTCTTGTAGAGGTGGCAGCCTTCTGAGTAAAGCACTCTTCCGCCGAACCTGTCCATGATGCCCTCGACAAAGGTAACGTATCTGTCGGCGGTGCCGCAGTAGTTGCCTTCAAGAGCGGCGCGGCTGTTGGCGTTCGGACCGATGACCGCGATCGTACGCACCATATCCTCATTAAGCGGCAGAAGTCCTTCATTTTTGAGAAGAACCATCGACTTTTCCGCGCAGAGCAGCGACATACGCTTGTTCGTAACGGACGATACCACGCTGTAAGGAATATCGTCATATTCGGTGTGCTTATCGAACATACCGAGGCGGATACGCGCACGCATCAGCTTTACGCACGAACGGCGGATAAGGTCTTCCGTGATAAGTCCCTGTTCAAGCGCCGCCAGCAGATTCACATAGGTGCAGCCGCAGTTTACATCGCAGCCCGCTTTAAGCGCCATAGCCGCCGACTCAACGGGGGAGGAAGTGACCATGTGGTTTTCATGGAAATCCTTGATAGCCCAGCAGTCGGAAACGAAATGACCGTCGAACCCCCATTCCTTAAGCTTGCCCATAAGGAACTCGCTTGCGCAGGCGGGCTCGCCGTTGACGCGGTTGTAAGCGCCCATTACGGCTTCGACCTTCGCATCCTTGACAAGAGCCTCGAACGCATAAAGATAGGTCTCGGTCATATCCTTCGGATCAGCCTTTGCGTCAAAGCTGTGACGCATCGCCTCGGGACCGCTGTGTACCGCAAAATGCTTCGCGCAGGCGGCGGTCTTCAAGACTTTCCCCTCGCCCTGCAAGCCCTTTACAAAAGCCTTGCCGTTTTCGGCGGTGAGGAACGGGTCTTCGCCGTAGGTCTCGTGACCTCTGCCCCAGCGCGGGTCGCGGAAGATATTGATATTCGGCGCCCAGAGAGTAAGTCCCTTGTAGATGTCCCTGTCGCCGTGCTTTGAATACTGATTGTATTTAGCCCTCGCTTCGGTGGAGGTGATGTCGGCAGCCCTTCTGACGAGATCGGTGTCGAACATCGCGGCAAGACCGATAGCCTGCGGGAACATGGTAGCGGTCCCGCTGCGCGCAAGACCGTGAACGCCCTCGTTCCACCAGTTGTACGCGGGTATGCCGAGCCTTTCGATCGCGGGAGCGTCGTACCTCAGCTGAGAGGCAGCCTCCTCTATCGTCATTTCAGCAACAAGAGCCTCGGCACGCTCCTGTGCGGATAATTTTTCGTCCAGGTATTTTTTCATCACGAACCTCTTTTCATGCAGCAAAATATATTTATGCCATTATTTGCTATATTATTTTTCAGCCGAAAACGCTGTTCTTTATCTTTTCGATCTGCGGCTCGTCCTCATTGTCGTTCGGGAGCAGATACCAGCGTTCGGATATCTCGGCAGTTTCGCCGGGAGCAAACTCCTTCTTGGCGCCCAGCATCTCGACCTCAAGGAACAGCGGATTGGTGTAGACCTCGCAGTTGCAGGCGTAATCGGGGTACTTTACGTCCTCGTAATCGCCGAAGGTCTTGACGAATATCTGCTTGTTCACGGCGTAGGCGGCGAAATTATCCTCGACATTGAAGCCGACCTTGAACGCCTTTTTGATGAAGCTGTCCTGCCTTATCCTCGCGTACTCGTTCGTAAGCTTAAAGCGCGGGTCGTAAACATCGACGTACTCCCACATACTGATGACTCTGTTCGGGAGATAGCCGCTCTTTCTCGTACACATCGGAACGACGCACACGCCGCCGGGAGCCATCGCCGTAATCGACCACGCCGCATATTCTGCCGCAGCGTCGGAATTGTTCGTTATCGACTGCTTGACATCGACAGCCGTGCCGCTTTCCGCAAGGGCGATCTCCATTCGGAACTGCTTGCCGAAATGCGTTACGGGCGGTTCGAGGAACAGGGCGCCGTTTTCAAAGCGGTATTTCACGGGGCTGTTGTCGGGAGCATAAGTCTCGGGATTTACCTCGGGAGAGAGCCAAAGCCGATGACCGCCGTAGGTGTACCATGTCCCAAGCCCCTCCTTTACCGGCTCGGCAAAAACGCGCTCGGTATCCTCCAACATAACGTTTTCCCTGCCCTTAAGCGAGTAACAGATTATGCGCGGTCCCACATCTACGGTAACTCCCAATGTCACCGTGTCATTTTCGAGAAACACGCATTTCCCGAAGGTCTTGTAATCAAGCTCGGACATTTTCACACTCATAAAACAGACAGCCTCCTTTTAATTCCGGGCAAAATGTGCAAGTTGTACATACATCACCCCTATTTTACTTAATTATATACTATAATTGTATGTGCTGCTAATCGTTTTTTGCGGATTTGGCTGCGTTTATTACTGATTTTATTTCATTTATTGCGATAAAAAAATGAAAATTTGAGATAAACTATTGCATTTTTTTATTCAATATGGTATAATACATATTAGAGTGAGCGAGAAGGAGGTGAAAAGTTTGATAGCACATCTTGACGGTGATTATGAGACCGTTGACTACATGGGCGACCGCAGTATCCTTATCTATGACAACGTGGAAACGGAAGAGTATCCGCTGCACTGGCATAACGCCATCGAAATAATCATGCCGCTCACCAATCCCTTTGAGGCGGTATGCGACGGCGTGTCCTATATGCTTTCGGAGCGCGACGTGCTTATTATCCCCGCGGGAACACTTCACCAGATGAAGGCGCAGCCCGGGCGAAGGCTGTTCTTCATGCTCGATAACCGCACGGTGGCGGACAATCCCGCACTGACGGATCTTTCCTCGCTGCTTGCCGCTCCCCTGCTGATAAACGCGGATTACGACCGAGATCTGCTTTCAACTCTCAACAGTACGCTTAAAGATATCTATATCTTGTACAGCGAATTTGAAGAGCTTGCGGAGGTGCGTATTTACCTCAATTTCATAAATATGCTTACAAGGATACGCGAGCATCAGCTGAGTACGGCGAATATCGAGGAAGACGGAAAGTATTCGGATAAGTTCAGAAACATACTCAAATATATCGACATGAATTACATGAACGATATAACGCTTGACGACCTCGCGGATATGGCGGGTTACAGCAAGTATCACTTCTCGCGGATATTCAAGAAATACTGCAATACGACGTTCATAGCGTTCCTTAACCAGCGCAGGATAAAGGCGGCGGAAATGCTGCTGCTGAACGAAGAAATGTCGGTGACGAACGTTGCGATGCAGGTAGGCTTTTCCAGCCTGACGACATTCAACAGAGTGTTCAAGGAGCTGAAGGGCGGGACTCCCTCGGAATTCCGCAGGCTCTATCGTCCGCCGAAGAACAATAATTAGCTAATAAGGCTAATGGAGGAAAATGTGCTTTTTATTGCATCGGCAGCAAAAAAGGCACGGATCATGAGGAGCCTTATATGAAAATCGCAATTTTTGGGTATATTACCGCAATTATTGGTGAGAAAGGCGCGCTCATATATTGTAAAATTAGTACAGAATAGAGTTAAGAGGTACTATTTTTTCGGACACAATATCAAAATTCTTTTTTACAGGAAGGTGTTTTATTATGAAAATAAAAAGATTTGCGGCAGGTTTCTGCGCACTCGCTCTCTGCTTCGGCATGACTGCCTGCGGCGGCAATGACAGCGGCAACAGTTCTGCCGGCGGCAATACCGAGTCCAAGAAGGAAGAGACCACCACTACCGCAGCTACCGAATCCAAGAACGAGATCACCATGAAGGAAGAGCACGTTGAGCAGGTTCAGGAGATAGCCAAGGAGCTTTCCGAGGATAAGCTTGAAAATACCGATCTTAAGTTCTTCTCTCACTGGGATATCAACCCCGGCGATAACTCCACCGTATCTCCCGAGATCAAGCTTTGGAGAGAAAAGTACAACGGTACCTTCACTTGGGTACAGACCACTTGGGATAAGAGATATGACGACCTTGCCGCTCTCGTAATGGCTAAGGATTCTCCCGACTTCTTCTCCGCAATGGATATGGACGGCTTCCCGAGAGGCGCTATCAAGGGTATGTTCGATCCGATCGACGATTACATCGACTACAATTCCGACCTTTGGAAGGAAGCTAAGGTAGTTGCAGATAACTTCGTATTCAACGGCAAGCACTATGTAGCTGCTATCGGCGGCGAACCGGATATCGTTTGCGTATATAACACCAAGACCATCGAGGAAAAGGGCTACGACGATCCCGCCGAGCTGTACTGGAACGACGAGTGGACTTGGTCGAAGTTCAAGGAGATGTGCATTGACTTCTCCGACACCGAGAACGATATCGCAGGTCTTGACGGCTGGTGGTATACTACCGCTATGAACAACATCTGCGGCGTGCCGATAATCGGTATTAAGGACGGCAAGCTCGTTAACAACATGAGGGATCCCGCTGTTACCAAGATGCAGGATCTCATCTATGATCTCCAGAAGAACAACGTAGTATTCGACAGAGGTAAGCACGGCAACCAGCCCAGAGACAACGCTACCACCGGTGCGGGTCTTGCTACTCACGAAACTCTGTTCGTTCCCGTAGGTCTGTGGGGCTTCCAGTCCGAGCCCGAGGGAATCAAGGGTACATTCGGCGACGTAGAAGCGGGCGAGGTTATGTTCGTTCCGATGCCGAGACTTGACGACGGCGACACCTACTATATGTCTACCCGTGTAGACGGTTACTTCCTCTGCAAGAACGCTCCCAACCCGAAGGGCTTCGCAGCATTCATGGAGTGCCGTATGCTCGCCAAGAAGGAAGCGGCTCAGATCTCGAGGGATCAGCTTAAGGACGACTATCACTGGAACGATGATATGCTGAAGATGCTCGACGAGACCAAGCGTCTTGCCAACAGCGAATCCGCAGTATTCACCTTCAACAGCTCCGTAAGCGACGAACTCACCAACATCATGAACACCGTAGCAGGCGCTACCACCAACACCTGGGCTAACGACGAAGGCGTTTCCGACGGTCAGACCTCCTGGACTCAGACTGTTGAGGCTAATGCCGATGCCGTTGACTTTATCCTTAAGGAGATCAACGACAGCGTTGACGCTGCTACTGCTGAATGATAATTTCCAATCGTATTGGCTGACATAATCAGGCTCAATACATAAGAGGGTTTCAATTAGATTTCCTCCATAATTTATATATATTGTGCCGAATGTCTGTTCCCTGTTGCGAAAGTGACAGGGGATAGGCATTTTCTGAGGTATTTATAAAAATTATTCCCCACCAGATAAATATTTCGGACGGGGATTTTTTGTTATTCGTTATTATCGGGAAGATATTCAAACCCGGCGAATTTCGCAGTTCCGCCGATATTCTTAGTCGAGTACATGAACAGCCCGAAACGGCAGCCGACGAAATGATCGAGCGTGAAGTACATCTTGTGCGTCAAGCCGAGCTTTTCCCATTTTTCGCCGCTCTTGTAGAAGAAATCTACCGTGCCGTCCGCGCCCGAGAACTTCACCTCCGCACGGAATCGAACTTGCGTCTGCTCAAACGGCAGCCTTGCGCGTTCGGTCTCGCCGCCCTTGCCCGTATCACATGATCTCATCACCAGAAAATACTTTCCGTTTTCCCGCGTGATCCCGATAAGCCCGTAAGTTCCGATAAGCAGGCAAAGCCCCGCCGTGTCGCCGTCGTTCAGACCATCGGCGCCGACTGTCACCTCCGCCGCGCAACCGGGAAGCATCGTCCGCTGAGTGAGCGTATTTCTCGCATATTCGACCGTGGGACTAAGCTTGTCCGTCGTGATCTCGTAGCAACCGCCGCCGAGCTTGTAGCAGCCGTGGCGCGGCTCGTGGTTGAACTGCCACACCTTTTTAAACTCGCTGCCGCTGAAATCGTCGCTTGCGTAAAGCGGCTCTACCGAAGTGCCGGGGCGGGTGCTTTCGCAGCAAATTTCCTTTGTTACCTCGCCAAATTTCGGATAGCCCTGCTCGTTCCATGTTATCGGAACAAGCACGGGCGTTCTGCCGACGGCTCCCCTGTCCTGGAAAACAATGGAGTACCACTTCCCGTCGGGAGTATCGACCACTCCGCCCTGCGCGGGTCCGCTGCCGAGACCGTCCAGATCGGCTTCCATAACATCGCCGCCTGCCCATACGCCTTCGAGGTCGTCCGTGACAAAGCAAGCCTGAGTGCGGTACCATTTCCATTGTTTGGAATGGATAAGGAACAGCACATATTTTCCGTTGATCTTGTAGATATGCGCCCCCTCGTAGCCGAGATGCCCACCGGGTGCGTCGCGGACGATGATTCGGTCAAGCCCGCCGGGCTTCGGAGCGGAAAGTTCGCTGTTAAGCTCGGTCAGGCGGATATTCCTGTTGCCGTAGACGATGTACACCCGCCCGTCGTCGTCGAAAAGCAGCGAGGGGTCGTGATAAATGCCCTCGATATAGTGCTTTTCCCACACGCCGTCAATTCGATCGGCAGTGAACAGAAAAGTCTTGTCCCACTCGTGCGCGATGAAAACGGCGTAAAACTTGCCGTCGTGATACCGCAGGCTTGCCGCCCACATTCCGTGACCGTAGACGTTCTCTTCGCCTTCGAGCCGCTCGCCCGCGGTATGCTCCAGCGAATCGTAAAGATACGCGCAGACCTCCCAGTTTATCAGGTCGTAGGAGCGCAGTATCTGCCCGCCCGGAAAAAAGTGCATTGTCGTGCTTATCATATAATAGGTGTCATCTACGCGGATAACGTCGGGGTCGGGGAAATCCATCGCCGTGATAGGGTTAATTCCGTATTCCATAGGTTTTTACCTCCTTTTTTGCGGTCACACTAATATCATAGCACATTTGCATAAAAAAATCAAGTGCCGCAAGGCGTTTTTCATCTATGAGATCACGGATTCAGTACAGCCGTCCCGAAATTAAGGTACGCCGCGTAGATCAGCCACAGCAGATAAGGAATATTCAAGAGCGCTGCCGAACGGCGTATTTTCCCGAAAAGGACGGTCATTATCAGAACAAGCACGATCAATACCGTAAGAACTGCCGCCGCCCACCATAGCTTCCGCAGACCGAAAAACACGGGGCTCCACAGAAAATTCACGGCAAGCTGCGCGTAATACACACGGAGTTCGTTTCGCGGATCGCCGCAGACACCGATCTTATACGCAGAGAGCCCCATCAGCGCATAAAGAACAGCCCAAACGATCGGGAAAATCCACCCCGGCGGAGAGAACGGCGGCTTGACGAGCTTGCCGTAAAACTCACCGAATCTGCCGCCCGATACCACCGCCGACAATACCCCGACCAGCTCCGCGCCGACAACATACAGCAGCAGATCGGACAGTCTGTTTTTTCTCATTTAGATCACCTCACCGAAATATATGCTTTCGCAGCTTCCTTTATGAATCATTCAAAAATAATTATTTCGGTAAAAAGTATTGTAAATTTTGCCGAAATATGTTATAATAAGGTCGAAATCATTCGTGGAGGGAGAACTTGTATGGCAGTATTCAAAGAACTTATCGGCAGCCTTGAAAAAACCCGTACTTATTTCAGGGATTTTTTTGTCTACGGCTTTAAGACGGACGAGGATTTTTCACAGAAATCCAAGCGTACCTACGAGGACGAAAAACGCCGTGCCGAGCTTCTGCTGAAAGACCATATCACTTCCGTTAAGGCTCCCGATTCTTCTTTCAAAAAGATAGTCTGCGTGCCTGTTGACAGCGGCGATATCCTTGAAAATCCGTTTTACGGCATCTACTACGCCAAAAGCTTTACCGATAACGACATCAAGCTGCATTTTGCGATACTCGATATCCTTTCGGGAGGGGAAAGCCTTGACACGAAAGAGATCACCGAACGTATCAGCTTAAAGTACAGCGCTTCTCTTTGGGGCTGCAATTTTATCGAGGAATCCACTGTACGCATAAAGCTTAACGAATATGTGGGCGAAGGGCTTCTCATATCCGAAAAGCGTAACAAAAAAGTGTATTACAAGCTGACTCCGCACACGGTTGACGGTCTGTTTGAACGCTTCGAGGGTCTTGACGACGCGGTGAAATTCTTCTCCGAAACGCAGGAATTCGGCGTGGTCGGTAATTTTCTTCTTAAAGACGCAAGTCTTAAAAACGATCTTTTTTACATGAAGCACAGTTATATTATCCATACCCTTGAAGACGAGGTGCTTGCCTACATCGCCGAAGCTGTCGAAAAGAAAAGCGCCGTGACCTTTGAGAGCACTGGCAACAGGAAGACCTCCTGCGGCGAACCAAAAACAATGAAGCATACCGCCATACCGTTTATGATACTTGTTTCGGCACAGACAGGACGCAGGTATCTTCTTTGGTACGATGAAAAGCTAAAGCGTTTCACGACCTCGCGTCTCGATCAGATGAAGAAGGTCAAGCTCGAAAAAGACGTAGCAGACAGTTACGACGAGCTCGCTGCTGCGGCGCGTAAGTCGCTTGAAAAAGTATTCGGCGTGAATTTCGGTTTGCAGGAAACAACGACCGCCCGGCCTGTCAGGATCAAAATATTTGCCGATGAGAAAACCGAAAGCTATATAATCGAACGGATAATGCGCGAAAAGCGCTGCGGCACCGTTGAACGCACGGCAGAAAACGAATATACCCTGACTTTCGATATTTTGAACTCCTACGAGCTTTTGGGCTGGCTGAAGACCTTTACAGGCAGGATCATCAGCTTTGAGGGAGGGAATCAGGGCGCCGCAGACAAGCTCTGTGATGATATCAGAAGAATGTACGAAATGTACGGAGGCAACGCGGAATGAAGCTTTTTAACGAGATATACGGGAGCTATTACAGGATCGTCGGAGAAGCGATCGGGAAAAAGCGTCTGACGGACAAGGAAGTGTATCGGCTGATCGAAAAATACGGCACCGACGAAACAAGAGTGGGCATAAGTCCGAAGCTGTTTCCCGTCAAGAATTCTCGGAAGCAGACAGGCTGGGGTTTCTTAAAGCGCTGCGAGGACGGCTCGCTTGAAAGCGTTATTGATAACGTACCGAAAAAACTGCTGACCACGCTTGAACGTCGCTGGCTAAAGGCGAAACTCTCCGACCGAAGAATACGCCTCTTTTTGTCGGACGAAACGCTTGAACGGCTCGGCAAGGAGCTTGAAGACGTATCGCCGCTTTATTCGCCCGACTTCTTTCGCTGCTACGACCGTTTCTCGGACGGCGACGACATGAACGACCCCGAGTACACAGAGCATTTCAGGATATTCTTAAAAGCCTACAAGGAAAAGAAAGCCGTATTTATCAGATATTTAAGCGGACACGGCAACCTGATCTCAATGGTCGTTCTGCCGCTAAAGATCGAGTATTCCTACAAAAACGACAAATTCAGAATGTATTGCCGTCAGATAGGCAATCAAAAAAATGCCAAGGCGTTCCCTTATGTGACGATCAATATCGGAAGGATAGTTTCTGCCGAACCTGCAAGAAACTCCGACATGGTTATTCCGAGCGGTAATGAGGATCTGAGCTTTCCCGATAAAACCGAGACCATTCAAGTGCGCGTGACGGAGGAACGCAATTCGGTCGAGCGGTTCATGCTCGAATTTGCGTCCTACCCCAAAAAGACGGTACGCGACACGATAACGGGTGAATGTACGGTAAGCATAGAGTGCCGCTGCGCCGACGAGACCGAACTGCTTATAAGGCTGCTGGGATTCGGACCGACGATAGAAATACTGTCTCCGCCCGAATTCAGAGAAAAAGCCGCGCAGCGTGTTCGGCGGCAATACGAACTGTTTTTCGGCGGCAAAGAATAACAAACATAATTACAATAGGTTTTCACAGTTTGCTCAATAAATTATAACAGCCGAACGGTATAATCATTATAATGACAACATATATTTGGTACGGACGGGAGAGGATAGTTTTGCAGAAAACAGAGATATCAGACGAGCTGCTCGAAGCGGAGGAAGCCGAGCAGGACAATAACGCGGAGAATGATTTTTCACTGATAACAATATCAAACGAGGACTATGAACGCGCCAAGAGCTTCATGGACAGCTTCAACCGCCTTATGACCTACTACAAGTGCGCGATGATGGAGATAGAGACCAAACTGAACGTACTTAACGAGGCTTTTTCTCACCGACTTGACCGCAATCCGATAAACAGCATCAAGTGCCGTCTGAAAAGCCCCGAAAGCATCGGCATGAAGCTCCGCAAGAAGGGCTGCCGCATGACTCTGAGCGCCATTGAAGCGAACCTCAGCGACATCGCGGGCGTGCGCGTCACCTGCCCGTTCATCGAGGACGTTTATCTGCTGGCGGAGGCGCTGCTAAGGCAGGACGATATCGAGCTTATCGAAGCGAAGGACTACATAAAGAACCCCAAGCCGAACGGCTACCGCAGCCTGCACCTTATCGTCATCGTGCCGATCTTTCTGCCGAACGAAAAGCAGTACGTCAAGGTGGAGATACAGCTCCGCACGATCGCTATGGACTTCTGGGCGGCTTTGGAGCATCAGCTCAAATACAAGAAAAATTACAAATACTCGGAAGAAATGGCTGCCGAGCTTTACAACTGCGCCGAGATAAGCGCGGCTCTCGACCAGCGCATGGACGCTCTGCGGCGAACGGTGCTTAACGACGTTTCCGACGATGACGACGATCTTGACGACGAAGATATCTGATTTGTACATAAAAGCGGACTGTTTCCTCATAACAGCCCGCTTTTGTTACGATGTTACATCACGGCACAAAGTATTTGACATTTTATTAAAAATATGCTATAATATTATTACTTTAAAAAATCACCCGGAGGAAACTATGGATAAGGAAAAGATCATCGACCGCCTTGCCGCGGAATTCAACACCAAAAGAGAATACGCCGCGAACGTTGTGGAAATGCTCGATAACGGCGACACCGTGCCTTTTA